>JAASSE010000079.1 GCA_021768055.1 Gammaproteobacteria bacterium
ACCAAAGCCAGGGTTGACCGACATCAACAAGACCATGTCGACCTTGTCGATCACATACTCGAGGTAGCTCAGCGGTGTTGCCGGGTTGAACACAAGCCCGCTTTTGCAGCCGTTATCGCGTACCAGTTGCAGGCTGCGATCGACATGTTCCGAGGCCTCAGGGTGAAACGTAATATAGGTTGCACCGGCCTTGGCAAAATCGGGGATGATGCGGTCGACCGGTTTCACCATCAGGTGAACGTCGATCGGCGCGGTGACACCATGGTTGCGCAGGGCCTCGCACACCAGCGGGCCAATCGTCAGGTTGGGCACATAGTGGTTGTCCATCACATCGAAATGCACGATATCGGCACCGGACTTGAGCACGTTATCGACTTCTTCACCCAGCCGCGCGAAGTCGGCTGACAGGATGGACGGGGCGATCTGGTAATCTGCCATGATTGTTCCTCTTATTGGTGCTCCGGCATGTTGCACCGGAGCTGAGTATTCTAAAGGGCGCACACTTTACAACATTGTGGCTGCCGAGTCTTTATCCCCAGTACCTCATGAAATTCAGGGGCCAAACCGGTAAGATGCTCGCGGGTCTAACCGGAGACAGCCATGACCATCAGTATCGCCCTGCATTTGCTCGCCGCCCTTGTCTGGGTTGGCGGTATGTTTTTCGCACACCAGGCGCTGCGCCCTGCTGCCGCGGGTGTGCTGGAACCGCCCCACCGGCTGCAGTTGTGGGTACAGGTGTTCAAACGATTTTTTCTCTGGGTATGGCTCAGCGTGATCCTGCTGCTGGTCACCGGTTACTGGATGCTGTTCAGTTATTTCGGCGGCTTTGCCGGCGCGGCGATGCATATCCACATCATGCACGGTGCCGGCCTGGTGATGGTCGCGATTTACCTGCATGTGTTCTTTGCGCCCTACCGCCGCCTGCGCCATGCGGTGATCGTGCAGGACTATGCCGAAGGCGGCAAACAGCTGGCCCAGATCCGCAAGCTGGTCGGCCTGAACCTGCTGATCGGCCTCAGCGTGGTTGCCGTCGCCAGCGCCGGTCGTTATATCTAGGAAAGCCCTGACTTAATCTGGGCATTTCCACACAAATGCGAACTTTTCTTAACTACTAAATTAAGGTATTATAATCCGCTTATACAGATTCAGGCCGCGCTTACCTGTTCCAAGCGCATGATTATTAACAGTTTTTTTCGGAGAACATTATGAAACGTCAAATTCTGTCTGTACTGTCTGCTGTTGCACTGGCCGCCGCCGCAAATGTAGCTTCTGCTGCTGACGTTGCTGCCGGTAAAGCCAAGGCCGCTACCTGTGGTGGTTGTCATGGTGCCAACGGTATCAGTGCGGTACCGAACTACCCGAACCTGGCTGGTCAGAAATCTGCTTACATGATCAAGCAGATGAAAGCCTTCAAGGATGGCACACGTAAAGACCCGTCCATGAATGCGATGGCCAAGCCACTGAGTGATGCTGACATGGCCAACCTCGCTGCTTACTACGAAAGCCTCAAGTAAGTCTAGACCAGACCGGGTGTGTTGATTACCCGAAGCCCCATGGGTCGAAAAGCCTGTGGGGCTTTTTTATTGTCGCTGATACTGTCGGTGCCAGCTGCAAACGCTGAACCGTTTCAGACCCGGGAGCAAAATCCGTTCACGCTGGTCTACGGGCAACCGCTGCCGACCCCTGCACGCATTCCCACTGCTGGCAAGCTCAACTACACCGCTTCACTGGATGTGGCCAATACAGTCAATATCGAAGTCAAGGGCAGTGAATCACTCTACGTCGATTTCGAGTCCTACCAGCTGAGCCTTGGCGGCGTATACAGTCTCAATGACAAGTGGGCGCTGAAACTGGATGTTCCGTTCATCTACCGAGGCAGTGGCGTGTTTGACCACGCGATCGATGAATGGCACGAGCTGCTGGGATTGCCCGAGGGTGATAGACCGCTGGTAGCGGAAGACCAGTTCAATATCTTCTATGACGCTAATGGCATCACCAGCTATAACCTCAGCAGCTCGAAATCCGGTATCGCAGACAGCCAACTGGGTATCGGCTACAGCCTGCATCAGGATGAACAGTCCGCACTGAGCATTTGGGCATCCATTGACATGCCCACCGGTGACAACACAAGGTTGACTGGCAACGATGATTTTGATTACGCGTTCTGGCTCGCCGGCTCATATAACCTGGGTGATCGGTCATCCGCTTATGCCAACCTCGGTGCGGTACTACCGGGCGATTCGGTGTTAACCGATTTGGAAACAGAAAGTGCAGTGTTGTACGGCTACGCAGGTGCGCAGTTTGCATTCAATCCAACTATCGCAGTTAAGTTACAGCTGGGTGCCCACTCGGGCTATTATGAAAATACCAGCCTAGAGTTTCTTGGCGAGACGCTGTTACTCACGTTGGGCGCCACTTTCACTACCAGCAACTGTTCTGCGCTGGACATCGGCCTCAGTGAAGATGTTAAAGTCGATGCCTCCCCGGATGTCAGTCTGTTGCTGAGCTGGAAATCAACGTTCGGTGAGTGTTGATCCGCTGCTAACTCTTCAGGGACTTATTATCCGACCAGCTTCTGCTGTGCTTCTCTGATAACCACAACGCCGGCATCGGGCAGATGCGCATGCTGGCTCAAATGCCTTTTCCAGGCCGACGAACCCGGAACGTGCTTGTGCAAGCCGTGGATATGGCGGGTAATGGATTGCAACCGTGTTCCTGCTTGCAGCTGTTGTTCGACATACGGCACTAACCTGTCGATAACCTCGTTACGATCAGGCGCCGCGCGGTCATCCCCGTAAAACAGCCTGTCGACCTGTGCCAACAGGTACGGATTATGATAAGCCTCCCGACCCAGCATCACTCCGTCTACGTGCTGCAGATGCGTTTTCATCTGCTCAACCGTCTTGATGCCACCGTTAATAACGATTTCAAGCTGCGGGTGCTCCCGCTTCAAACGATAGACGACATCATAGTGAAGCGGTGGAATGTCCCGGTTCTGTTTCGGATTCAAACCCTGCAGCCAGGCCTTGCGTGCATGCACAATAAAGGTATTACGGCCTGAAGCTGCAACAACGTTTACGAAATGCTCGAAGGCTTCGTAACCTTCCATGTGATCGATACCGATACGGCACTTCACTGTCACCGGAATATTGACGGCTGCTTGCATTGCAGCCACGCACTCGGCAACCAGTTCCGGCTCTGCCATTAAACAGGCACCGATGCGTCCCGACTGCACCCGGTCACTGGGACAACCGACATTAAGATTCACTTCCGCATAACCCGCCTGTTCAGCAATGCGGCTGCACTGTGCCAGTTCAACAGGATCGCTGCCGCCCAGCTGCAGCGCCAGCGGCTGTTCATCGGCATGGAAACCGATCAACCGTTCACGATCACCATGCAGCAGCGCGCTGGTGGTGACCATTTCGCTATACAGCAGCACATGCCGCGATATCAGGCGCAGAAAATAACGCGCATGACGGTCGGTGTAACCCATCATCGGCGCAATAGAGACGGTGCGTTTTAACATGCGCGTATTTTACAGCAAGCTGATCACAGAATTTGAGTATGCACGCTTCATAGCTGTGACAACAGCCACGACGCTGAAGATGGACTGGCATTGATCGATGAAGCGAAAGCCTGCGTCGATGCGGATGCCAGTGATTGCCAACGTTGTTCCGATGTCAGCCTGGCAAGCTGTTGCAGATTTGCGATGGCAACGGCATTGGCTGCCGGCAGCGCACCGTCATAAGCCGATTTCGAACGGAACAGCACGTACTCGTCTGTGCTCGACTCAAAAAAACCACCCTTATCCTCATCGTAAAACTGGCCTATCTGCCTGTCGGTCAGATCCATCGCGCGCTGCAGCCAGGTATTGTTTTGTGTTTGCCGGTGCAGGGCCAGCAACGCATTCGCATACCAGACATAATCATCCAGGCCAGCATCGATGCCGGCGACATTATTACGCATGCGTCTGTGCAACGAGCCCGAAGCCTGATCGCGCAGGTGCGCATGAATGATATCTGCCGCCCTGGTAGCAGCCTGCTGGTAGGCAGGCAGGTTGAATACCCTGCCTGCTTCAACCAGCGCCTTGATCATCATGCCGTTCCAGGCCGTGATGATCTTGTCATCCAGGTGTGGGCGCGGGCGTTTGATGCGGATAGCATGTAATTTCTGCCTGGCGGATTGCAACAGTACACGCTGCGCATCTGTCAGCACCATGTCATTGTCCACGTCGATATAAAGTATATTCAGCCCTGAGAATTCACCCTGTGGATCTGAAGCAATATTGCCGTTATCAGCAATGCTGTAATACTGCTGCATCAGCTTCCATTCTTCATGGCTGAGTGCCGCTTCCATATCTTGTGCACGCCACAGGTAATACGCGCCTTCGCCGGTTTCGCCCTTTTCGTCGGGCCGCTCGCTGTCTGCATCCAGCGCGGAATAAAACACACCATCCTCATGTGCCATCTCATGCAGCACGAAATCCAGAGTACCGGTGGCGATATCCCGGTAATAGGGCTCGGCTTCAATCTCATACAACCGTGTGAACGCAAGCGCCATTAACGCCTGCGTGTACAGCATTTTTTCGAAATGCGGCACTTGCCATTGTTCGTCCACCGCGTAGCGGTGAAAGCCTCCAGCAAGCTGGTCGTAAATCCCGCCCTTTGACATCGCCTTCAGCGTGTCGCGTATCATGCGCAGTGCCTGTGCATTATGCGCTTCATCACTTTCAGCTTGCGCCAGCAAGAAAGCAAAAATTCCAAAGTTTGGAAACTTGGGCGCAGCACCAAAGCCGCCGAATTCCTCGTCATAACTGTTAACTATCTGCAGCATTGCAAACAGCGCTATGTTTTCCTTGAGTGTTTCACTGCTGTCCGAGTCATCAGCCTCTGCCTTGAGTTTCTCGGTAACCGTTTCTGCAACCTGGTTGACGCGCTCATTTTCATCCCGCCACAACTCGTTGACCCACATAAGCAGTTCTTTTAATCCGATATGACCGTCACGGCTCGTACGCGGATAGTACGTGCCTGCATGAAACGGTTGCAGACGGTGATTCAGAAACACGGTCATCGGCCAGCCGCCATAGCCATTAATCAAATAGGTTGCCGACATATAAACATTATCAATATCCGGACGCTCTTCACGGTCGACTTTGATACTGATGAAATGCTCGTTTAACAGCCCGGCGATTTCATCGTCTTCGAATGATTCGTGCGCCATCACGTGGCACCAGTGGCAGGTTGAATAACCGATAGAAAGAAAGATGGGCTTGTTCTGCTTACGCGCCTGTTCAAACGCTTCCGCGCCCCATGCATACCACTGCACCGGGTTATATGCATGTTGTAATAAATAAGGACTGCTTTGTTCGATCAGGCGATTGGGTTTATCGCCCTTCGCCTTGTGTGTTTGCAGATACTGCTCGACCGTGTTTTGCTGCAATACCGTCGGTGTATTGGTTATTGCGTCATCCGGCGCATTGCATGCTGAAATAAACAACAGGCCGACAAGCAATGAATAAAACAGGTACTTTCTAATCATGATTACAATCGTGATGCCAGTTCCGCACCCTGCCTGATGGCGCGTTCTGCATCGAGCTCCCGCGCTTCATCTGCCCCGCCGATAACATGTACGGTCCTGGTGCCGTCTTCAAGTTCATCTGCCAGCGTTCTATTCGGGTTTTGTCCGGCACAGATAATAACGTGGTCGACTGCTAGTAGACGTTGCTCGCCACCGACTGTGATATGCAATCCCTGATCATCAATGCTGTCGTATTCAACACCACTGAGCATTTCGACACCTGCCTGTCTTAGTGACAACCGGTGTATCCAACCTGTAGTTTTGCCTAATGTTGCACCTGGCTTGCTGTGTTTGCGTTGCAGCATAACAATGCTCCGCTTTGCGTGGTGACCGACAGGCCGT
>JAASSE010000345.1 GCA_021768055.1 Gammaproteobacteria bacterium
GGAGCGGCTGCCGATATCACAATGATGGGCCGGATTGGCGTAGAAGACCAGGATTATGACCTTGTCTCAATCGTCAGGCCACATGCTAGTGCGGCTACCTTTGCAGGTGGGACCATCATTGGAGGCCCGACAATCGGCGTCGGGCTGGTGTTGTTACAGGAAATGCTTGGGTTGGACTTGTTAGGTAAGGAGCTATACTCCATTAAAGGCTCATGGGATGAACCAGTAATCGAACCGTTGACAAGCCCTGCTGAAGAAAAAGAAAGTGAAGAAGATGAGTTTTAATACACTTACAAAATCAGTTTCAATGCTCGTGCTGCAATTTGTTATTATTACACTGTTTGCTGCGAGTGCTGCAGCTTCTTCGACTGAGGCTGTCATTCAGGCTGAACAATGGGATGTGTCGAGGAACGGGGATCAGCTGCTGGCAACAGAAAACATGGCCAGTGTCGTCAAAGGCTGGTCAGCTGATGAAAGGCAGAAAATTGAGTTGCAGTATCCGGGTGGTGAAGAAGGCGAATTATGGGTATACCAGATAATGGACTGGCTGGTTGCGCTGGGTGTTCCATCATCAAGCATGGTGGCTGTGCCAGGTAGTGGCAAAGAAGATGTTGTTCGTTTACGTGTGATTAAAACGGGAGATAGCTACAGGTGAGTGTTGTTGCAGCAGTACAAATGGCATCAGGGCCGAATGTGAAAGCAAACCTTGCTGAAGCAGAAAAGCTGATAGAAACAGCCGTGCAACAGAATGCGGAGCTCATTGTTTTGCCCGAAAATTTTGCTTTGATGGGACATTCAGAAGCAGACAAGATCGCCCAATCAGAAAAACCGGGTGAAGGGCAGATACAGCAATTCCTGATGGATACTGCAAAAAAATATGATGTCTGGATAGTTGGTGGTACGGTTCCGATAGAGTCGGATGTCACCGGCAAGGTGTTCAGTTCATGTATGCTGTATAACGACAAGGGCGAGATGGTAGCCAGGTATGACAAGATCCACCTATTTGACGTTGTACTGGAAGCCAGTGATGAAAGCTATAACGAGTCTGAGACGATCGAATCCGGTGACGAAGTTGTTGTTGTGGATACGCCTTTTGGCAAGTTGGGACTGTCTGTTTGTTATGACCTGCGTTTTCCGGAATTATTCAGGGCCATGGCTGATGTGGGTATGGAAATATGCGTACTTCCGTCAGCATTTACCAGTTTGACAGGAAAGGCACACTGGGAGTCATTGCTGCGGGCGCGCGCAATTGAGAATTTGTGTTACATGATCGCGCCGGATCAGGGAGGCTACCATATAAACGGCCGCGAGACACATGGCGACAGCATGATTATCGATCCCTGGGGCGTGGTATTAAATCGCCTGCCGCATGGTACAGGTGTGGTCGTATCGGATATAAATCTTGAAATGCTGCGCAAGACTCGAAATAATTTCCCCGCGTTGCAACACAAGCGCCTGGATTGCAAAATCAATTATTCCTGATTATTCAACTGCTCCCGATTCGACAAGCTCACGTAAATATTTGAACAGCTTTCTTGAGGCGGCTGGTGGTTTGTTGTTTTTGAGTTCTTTCGCTGACTGGCGTACCAGGTTGTTGATATGCTGCCGGTCAACATCCGGATAGCTGGCGATAATCTCGTTCAATACCTCGTTATCGTTTTCAATCAGGCGGTTCCGCCATTTCTCAATTTTTTTGAAAAGAGCCGTATTAGTGTCATGCTTGTGTAGAACGGCATTGAGCTGCTGTTCGATTTTTTCACTATCGCAGGAGCGCATTATTTTTCCGAGATACTGGCGCTGGCGTTTAAGTGCACTGTTGGATTTAATCCGCCGTGCTTCGTTTAACGCTTGCTCAAGTTCATCCGGCATTTCTATCTGGTCGAGCTGCTCCGGTTTCAGCTTCAGAAGCTTCTCGCCGATCTTTTGCAGCGCATCACACTCACGCTTACGCTGGGATTTGCTGATCCACTCTTCCTGGGTATTATCTTCACTCAAAGTCTTCGTCATCTTCTTTTTCAGGACTCTCCAGGATCAGGGTTGTGGTATTTCCATCATTCTCGAAGGTAACGCTCTGAAGTCGTATAGTGGATTTTAGTTTGCCTTCTTTCCAATGTTCATATTTTATGGGTATATTATGATACTCGGGAAGCATCCACACATATATAACCCTGTCTCTTTTTGTTTCCTTGATGGCTGTTTTTAAAGCCGTGAAGTCAGTATCGTTAAATCTGATTGTTTCTTTCCCTTGATTCTCAAATAAATAGTGTTTTATTTCATCCTTCAGGAGTAGTCCATGTTCATACGTTGCCGTTTGCTTATCGGCGTTTATGATAATGAGAGCCTGAATCGAAAGGGGGTCCCATATTGGTTGATTGCTATTTATGTTAATTTGTTCGCCTTTGTATATGCCTGTTGCAGTACTTGCTTGATCTTGATCATGGTTTTCCCAATTTATTTCGTAACGGACAGTAGTATCCTCTGGATCAGCACTATTTGTATAGTCA
>JAASSE010000080.1 GCA_021768055.1 Gammaproteobacteria bacterium
CGCGTATCGGTTCTTACCTGGCACCCAGCGTTGTATTGATGCCTTCATATGTAAATATCGGCGCCTATGTCGATTCCGGCACTATGGTCGATACCTGGGCAACAGTCGGCTCATGCGCACAGATCGGTAAAAATGTTCACCTCTCAGGTGGTGTCGGCATCGGCGGTGTACTTGAACCGCTGCAGGCGGCGCCCACAATCATTGAAGACAACTGCTTTATCGGCGCGCGCTCAGAAGTCGTTGAAGGCGTGATTGTAGAAGAAGGCTCCGTTATCTCCATGGGTGTTTACATCGGCCAGAGCACAAAGATTTTCAACCGCGAAACTGGCAAAATCACATACGGCCGCATACCAGCGGGCTCCGTCGTAGTCTCCGGAAACCTGCCATCAAAAGACGGCAGCTATAGCCTGTACTGTGCGGTTATCGTCAAGCAGGTTGACGAAAAGACGCGTGGGAAAGTTGGGCTGAACGAACTGCTTCGCGATATCGAATAATGAATGTCAAACTATTTGGCATTCCTAATTGTGACACCATGAAAAAAGCACGCCGTTGGCTTGACGACAACGGCGTCGCTTATGAATTCCATGACTATAAAAAGCTTGGTGTACCTGAGAAAGAACTAAAACGCTGGGTCAAGGAAGTCGGCTGGGAAGCCTTGCTGAACAAACGCGGCACTACCTGGCGCAAACTGGACGACAAAACCAAAAACAACATCGATGAAGCATCCGCGATAAAGATAATGCTGGATAACCCCAGCATCATTAAAAGACCTGTCATTGAATCGGAGAAAGTCTTGCTTGTTGGATTCGATACTTCTGAATACAGCAAGCTGGTCTGATACTTCCTACGGTCTGAGCGCCTGTAACTGTTCGAATATGGGATCGGATACCGGCTTGATTTTCTTGCGCATCATCGAGCCAATGGTATCGGTCCTGGCAAATATCGGGTTAACAAGTTTTACTGACAAACATGACAGCGACACGATCGCTTTCAACGCCGGCTGCAGTTCAGGCATTAGCTCGATAATCTGCCTTATCTTGGGGTTTTCATCACAACTACATTCCGCCTCATTACAAATCGCCGCCATGTCATCAGCTGTAAATTGCTCCGGCTGCACCATGCTGAAGTAAGCCGCTATCGCATTCAGTAACGACTCAACCACTTCCTGATCCGATGGCTTCTTTAACACCTCCTCCGCTGTTTTTATAAACAACTGGCCTTGCGGGTCGAATACGCGAACCAGCATTGCAGCATAAACGTTGTCATCAATCAGTGATTTCAGTGTATTCAGCACTTCCTCATGGCGATGATTCGGCTCAGCCTCACCAGGCAACTCATCCGGTATCGCATGTAAAAAACCAACAAGAAAACTTCTTTTCGCACGTGCACGTTTCCATAGCTGCAGCTTTTCTTCCTCACTGATCAAGCCTGGCTGTAAAACCAGCCTGACTGATTCAATCATTGCACGTTGCTCTTCTTCAAATGGAAGAAATTCGACAAGGAACTCTGCGAGAACCTTACCGGTTTTACCTGTGGCAACTGCTTCTTTTTCCAGCATGTGGCGCGCGTTCTCTGCATTAGGCATCGCCCACCATGCTCGTTCCGCCAGTTCATCGGTCAACCCTGCGGCCCCGACCGCGGCTACCACAGCCTCTTCTTCACCCAGCATGAGCAACTGCGCAAGACTTTCATCACGCGCCTGCCCCATACGGGTCCAGCGCTTGAGAAATACCGGATAACCACCGGGAGAACCCATCACGTGGGTTGATAACAGTGCTTTAACCTGCTTGATGTATTTTTCGTCCTTGCAATTGGGATTGAGCGGGACACTGGCTTCACCTTTATCGGTGAGCGCATACACGACCATTTTGGAATCATCAATACGTACTGCTTGCAGGTTTTGAGCAAGCAATACATTAAGACGCAGGTTGTCTTCCGCAGAGAGTTCTACCATTACGATTCAATTTAACTGGATGCGCTGCCCGAATGGAACGGGCTGTTTGCCTTTGACCAGCCAGACGACAGGATACATGGGCTCAGCTTCAGGGAATACGCCTTCGGCATCAGTGAAATACAACAGCAAGTCCGGGTTGCTGTCCTGCTCATCAACCCATGCAAACGCCGGTTTGAAGTTGGTACCACCACCGCCGCGGATTTCGACATCCATCGCAAACTCGTCCCAGGCTTCGAAGTACCAGGGACAACCGTAATTAAGGTCGGAATCACAGGCAAGCAGTGTAATGCGCGCCCTCACCTGGCTCTTGATGGCATCAATTTCCGAAATGAACTCCTGGATTTCATCGGCCGAAATCGATCCACTGGTATCGATGACCACCACAACATTGGTCTCATGACTGCGCAAGCTCGGGTACACGGCCGGGTCGCCACGACGTGATGAAGGCCTTGCATAACTGTAGTCATCACGCGCCGTCATGGTCATGAACCTTGCCAGCAGCATGCGCCACGGCAGTTTGGGTTGCAGCAGGTAATCCACCATGCGCGCCATTTCACCTTCAAGCTTGCCGTTCTGCATTGCCGCCTGGGCAGCCGCTGCGAGGCGTTGTTGCCACTGCGTGCTCAGGTCTTCCTGTTCCTGTGGTGATAACGGGTTCGGTTTTGGCGCGCCGCGCTGGCCTGAACCATCAGGCTCTTTAGTTTCGTTGCCGCTGCCGTCCGATGCATCGTTTTTCTGGCGCTCCTTGTCAGAACCGCCGTCGCTCATGTCCTTGTTCTGGTCGTTATCCTTATCCTGGTCATCGGAACTGTCTGTTTTCTTTTCCAGGTCACGTTCACCGTCATTATCATTGTCTTCAAGACAAGGATAGATCTCTTCTGCGGTCATGCCCTCGTATTCACGCAGGTGTGCTGCATCCGGTGTTGGTTTCAGACCATCATTAATCAGCAATGGATTTACCGCGTAGTCACAGGCCAGCTCCCATCTGTGCTTTATTCGATGCCCGCGGCGGTGAAAATGTGACAGCGCACAATGCAGTGCTTCATGTGACAATGCGAACTGGGTCTGATCATTGTCCAGTGCATCGATGTAATCGGAGTTGTAATAAAAAGTCTTGCCGTCACTCCAGGTGGTCTCGCACCACTTGGGATCACCTTCAACCATTGGCAGACGCAAAACCAGGGCTCCCAGAAACGGTTTGTCGAGGATCAGACGCGTTCTGGCGGTGACTAGTTTTTTTTCGACATCAGGCATAAGAAAAATTCACCGCAGAGACGCAGAGGACACAGAGTTAAATCGTGAGTATTAAAGCGTTGCGAGCGAAAGTCAGGTGAGGCATTGGATTGCGAAAAAATGTGAGTTTGTAAATAACAAATGACCATTTTTAAGCAATTCAATAACGAAGCATGGCTGAGCGCAACAGCTTTAATACAACATTATGTCGGCGATCTTGTCAGCCCAGTTGGAGAATTCCGGCACTGCAAATATATCTTCACCAATCGCCCTGTGCATATCCGATACCATCATCACGCCCATTTCCCGTTGCGGGAATTTGCTGGCATAGTTGAGTATGTTGCCGTGCACGCTTGCCGAGTCACTGGTATCTTTTGCACGAATAGCCCGCCCAACCAGTGCTGATGCAACAGCGTATTGCAGGTCAATTTCTTTAGGCGCCGGTATGTCTTCGCCTTTAACAATCGCATCCAGGTCCGGCATCTGATCCAGGCTGTCGATGAAGGCACGCAATTCAATGCCTGCAGCATTGCCGACACAGGCCTGAAGTGCACCGGTTAACAAGTCATGGTTTTCATCAAACTTCTGCAGCGCACGGTGCGCATATTCCCATGAACGTGGCGATGGAAAGGCAACCGGATTCTGCGAGGGATCAAAATCAAACAACAGGTCCTGCCTGAAACGCAGGAATGCAATGATACGTTCATCGATTTGATTGGCATATGCCCACGCAACCCAGTCATCCAGATTAACATCAACTTCATAGTGCGAGAAACGATTGGCCAGCGGGGCCGGCATGCTGTAGGTAACACCACGGTCGCCCTGACGGTTACCGGCCGCAATAATCGCCCAGCCATCAGGCACTTCGTATTCACCGAGTTTTCTGTCCAGAATCAACTGGTAGGCTGCTGCGGAAACGCTGGGTGGCGCAGAGGTTATTTCATCCAAAAACAGAATACCTTCTTCACCGTGACGCTCTTTATTTGGCAGCATCGCCGGTATCGCCCAGACAACGGTCTCGCCGTTTTTAAACGGGATGCCCCGTAAATCACTGGGTTCCATTTGCGACAAACGAATATCGATCAATGGTGCATTATGGCGATCGGCAATTTGCGCAATCATCTGCGACTTGCCCACACCGGGTGGACCCCACAGCATCACCGGTGTGTGATGACCTTCAAGTGTGCTGGTATATTCTTTCTCGATAACTGTTAACAGATGTGCGGGACGCATATATTTTTATAATAATTATTTAATGTAATGTATTGAATACTAGAACCCTGCTTTTTTATAAAGTTCCTTCGCTTTTTCGGGGTCCTTGTCGACACCTACTCCTTCTTCGTACATCATCGCCAGTGTCGTCATTGAACCGACTAAACCCTGATCAGCGGCTTGTTCGAACCACTTGATCGCCTCCCGGCTATCCTGTTCGACACACTCACCCTCCATGTACATGAAGCCTAGGCCGTGCTGTGCCACTGCATGGCCCTGTTCGGCTGCAGCACGCATCAACTCGGCTGCCTTTTGCTCATTCGCGACCACACCAAGACCGTTCTGGTACATGATGGCGCAACGGTGCTGCGCCTCGGCATCACCTGATTCCGCGATGGGAGACAAAAAGCGCATTGCCTGAGAGAAATTTTTCGCTTCAAACGCTGCCATGCCGCTGGCATAGGATGCATCAACTTCATGAATTTCCGGCTTGTCGTCTGGCATGATGCACCCTGAAATGTAAACAATCCGCATTTTATCACGCCAAAGCCCCGTCTGATCAGGGTTTTAAGCATTTTACAACGGACTTTCCCTACTCTCCCGAAAGGGATATAAGCAAATTGTTAATTACGAATGTTGATTACGGTATAATTTGCGCCCATTCAGCGAGCCAGGGCCGCTACTCGATTATAACGCCACGTGTACAGACAGGTGGTGGATGTAGAATCTAACAGAGGATTTTTCATATGAACCAAGAATACTATGATGCAGTCACCAAGATGGAAGAAGCTGGTGTAGACCCGGAATACATCGTTGGCTGGGAAGGCGGCTACGTTCTGAATCCACCCCGCGAAGAACAGCGTGTTACCGAGGCGTATGAAGCCGGTTACGAAGACGGCAAGGAAAAAAACACTGACAACTTCAGCAACTGGGTCAAGAAATAAGGCGATCTAACAAATAATAAAAAAGCCGGTCATTGACCGGCTTTTTTATTGTCTGGCGACTGGAAGCAGTCATTAAATCAACCCGCGCACAACACGTTTGAAGACTTTCATCGCATCCGGGATCTCGATATCCATGACCTGGTCTGGCACCCACTTATTGTCTTTCTCGCCCATCTTCTGTTGCACGTGTTCACCGACACGGCGCCTCAGCTGGAAGCCCGGCTCGCCATCGGTGTAAGCAAATCCTGCATATTCAGACATACGCTCATTCAATAATTCCACGAATGCCTGGCTGTGATCGCCCTCACCCTCAAAATCGACCCGGTTGTCCTTGATTGTCTTGGCCAGGCTCATCGCCAGTGCAACAATCAGCTGACGCCTGTCTTCCTCTTCATATGCCTTCTCCACCAGCAGACGATCAACGACATGCACAAAAAATGCAACTAGCTCGCTTATCACATCCACACGCTGACTTTGGGTATCGGTCTGGAAGCCCTCGTTTTCTAGGTTCAATACATTGGCACTGGCGATTTTCCACAGGTTGAACGCGATCACC
>JAASSE010000346.1 GCA_021768055.1 Gammaproteobacteria bacterium
ACCGGCGCGACGGCCAGACCGGGCGCATGGCGAACCTGATCTGGTATGAATGAGAACATAAATCATTAATTTTACAGATATTTTTTAGACTGTTTCTTGCCATTTATTCTTCATCTGCTATACCCATAGTCACGGTATCAATAATCACGGACGAGTAGCGCCTTTCAATTGCACTAAAAAAATAATTAAGAGTCCGGGTAACACAATATCGTTCAATGGCAAACGTAAGCCGTTTATTTTTCTGTGGAGCTTTTCTTGGGGTGATGCTGGCAGTGATGCCGGCTGTTGCCGTAGATGATCCTTATTTGAAAATGCTCGAAGCTGAAGCTGCGGCT
Source organism: Gammaproteobacteria bacterium (assembly GCA_021768055.1). Classification (GTDB taxonomy): domain Bacteria; phylum Pseudomonadota; class Gammaproteobacteria; order SZUA-229; family SZUA-229; genus JABDQW01. The sequence continues at coordinate 336 of JAASSE010000346.1, forward strand.
ACCGAGCTGGACAGCGACGGGCAACTGAAGAAACAGGATAACAGGAAAAAACCGGCGACAAGTTTGTTTAGTGGCAGGAGTACGTTAGAGGGAGAGGATTTGCCAAAGGGCCTGGGACAGCAGGAGTTTGAGGCTTTACTGGAGAAAAACTTTTTCGGCACTTATGCGTTCTTCAGAAAACTGAACAGCACCGACAAGAACACGGTGTATCACCGCTACAGTAAAGCTGACAAGCCGGACCTTGAAAATGTAAGACAAAACGTGATGTCACTACTTAAACGTTAATTTCGAGGAGTAATAATGAACAAATCAATTGCGATAGGCTTGCTGGTGTTTTCAACAGCCATAAGCATGCCATCAATGGCGGTTGACCTGGAAGTGAAGATCACCCCGGACAAACCCTATTCAGTTGTTCACCATGGTCCTGAGCTGGTCAAGGTTCAGCGCATCCAGGATACAAGCAACATAATCGACGGCGCGTTTGCCAAAACATCACGTCCATGCCCGCCATTTTGTGTGAATCCGCTTAGCATCGATGAGGCAGTTGCTACTGTCGCTGAACTTGAGGTTATCAGGTTTATGGAGATAGCAATGCCTCGTGGTGAAGGCATTATCATCGATGCTCGCACGCCTAGCTGGCACAAGAAAGGCACTATTCCGGGTTCGGTCAACATTCCGTTTACCGTGTTTGAAAAACCGGCAGATGATCCTGAACTTGCCGAAGTACTGGAAAAACTGGGTGCAGTCGAGCGTGGGGAAGTGGGTACGCTGCAACGAACACTGGAGCAGATCGGGCTGTTTAATGGTGATCAGAAAACCGAAACCTGGGATTTCAGCGACGCCAAGCAGGTGTTGTTATGGTGCAACGGTCCATGGTGTGGCCAGTCGCCTCGCGCGATTCGTGGCTTGATCAGCCTGGGTTACCCTGCTGAGAAACTCTACTACTACCGCGGAGGCATGCAGATGTGGCAGTCACTGGGGCTGACCACGGTACTGCCGACGGACACGTCGACATACGCAAGCAACTAACAAAAAAGGCCGCTTGTTAGCGGCCTTTTTTTATCCATACCGTTTAATTTATTTACTCACTTAATGCGCATGCCTGGTTGTGCGCCGTCATCGGGTGACAGGATAAACAGTTCCTTGCCGCCAGGGCCCGCAGCCAGCACCATGCCTTCCGACACGCCGAATTTCATCTTGCGCGGCGCCAGGTTGGCGGCCATCACAGTGAGCCTACCTTCGAGTAACTCGGGCTGGTAAGCCGACTTGATACCCGCAAACACATTGCGTGTTTCACCGCCGATATCGAGTGTTAGGCGCAGCAGCTTGTCAGCGCCTTCGACGTGTTCCGCCTTGATGATCCTGGCGACGCGTAAATCGACCTTGGCAAAATCGTCAAACTGGATCTGTTCAGCAATGGGTTCATCCGCCACTGGTCCTGTGGCTGCTTTTGATTCGGTGTGCTTTAGATGTTCGGTGGATTTTTCAACCATGGTCTCTATCTGCTCTTTTTCGATGCGGGTCATTAATGGTTTGAATTTATTGATACTGTGATCGAGTAACGGCTCACTGAGCGTGTCCCAATGCAGTTCGCTGTTCAAGAAGGCTTCCGATTTTTGTGCTGTTTCCGGCAAAATGGGTTTCAGGTAAGTCATCAATACGCGAAACAGGTTAATACCCTGCGTGCATATCGCCTGGACTTCCGCTTCCTTGCCTTCCTGCTTGATCAATACCCAGGGCTTGTTGTCATCGATATACACATTGGCCCTGTCAGCCAGTGCCATGATTTCACGAACCGCTTTACTGTACTCGCGGTTTTCGAATTCACGGGCGATGGATTCACCGGCGGCAACCAGTTCATCGTACAAACCAGGCTCGGGCAGTACGTTTGCAAGCCGGTTATCAAAACGTTTATTGATGAATCCGGCACAGCGGCTGGCAATATTGACCACCTTGCCGACCAGATCCGAGTTCACGCGTTGCATGAAGTCATCGAGATTCAAATCGATGTCGTCAACACCGGAAGACAGTTTCGCCGCGTAGTAATAACGCAGGTATTCAGGGTTGAGATGGTCCAGGTAAGTGCGCGCCTTGATGAAAGTACCGCGCGACTTTGACATCTTGTGGCCGTTAACCGTGAGGAAACCGTGGCAATACACCGCCGTG
>JAASSE010000081.1 GCA_021768055.1 Gammaproteobacteria bacterium
CATATCAGGGGTGTCGCACCATCCGCGGACGGCCTGTTGATGTTGGCGCCGTGCTTGAGCAGCAGTTTTGCCATATCCAGCTTCTCGCCATATTCTGCGGCATGGATCAAAGCTGTCTTGCCGTGCCTGTCCGCAAGTTTGATACTAGCGCCGCTTTCCAGCAGCAGTTTGGCGGGATCCATATGACCGCGGCTTGCTGCAATCATCAATGCTGATAAACCATTCTTTTCAACGGCATCCGGGTTGGCGCCCTTGAACAGCAGCTGGTCTGTCATTCTCGGCAGGTTATACTGCGAGGAAAGTATCAGCGCGGTGAGTCCTGAGCGAGTTTGTGCTTCAAGCTTGGCCCCTCGTTCCAGCAGTAAAGCGGTAATTTCAACCTCGCCGTTTTCAGCGGCAAAGGTCAGGGCAGTGCAGCCAACAACAGTTTCCTTATTGACATCCGCGCCCCTGGTCAGGAGCATAGATGTTGCCAGGATATTGCCGTTTTCAACCGCGTTCATCAGCGCTGTCTTGCCAAATTTATTGGCAGCATTGACGTCAGCACCAGCATCCAGCAATTGTGCGATGGCATCATCATCATCGATGCTTGCCGCCCAGCGTAGTTCCCGGTTCATGTCCGAGGCTTCGACGGCGAACACAGATAATGAAATCGCAAGCAAGGCAACAAGCTGTGAAAATCTAGATAACATGTGGATTCTCACAACAACGGCAACCTCTCATATAGAGTATCTTTGAGATTTGTTTATGCACTGTCATCTTCGGGCTCTTCCGGCTCATCCGGCTCATCATGCGCTATGCCCTTATGACAGTCGATGCAGGTCTTGCCTTCATCAATCGCCCTGCTGTGTTTCTTGCGGGCAGAGCGATCCTGTTCACTCAGGTCCATGCCTTCGAAGCTGTGGCAATTACGGCATTCACGGGAATCTGTTTCTTTCATAGATTCCCACACGCGGTTGGCCAACTCCCAGCGATGTTGATTATATTTTTCCGGGGTATCGATCTTTCCAGTAAACTTGTACCAAAGCTCTCTGGAAGCCTTGATCTTGCGCACCACCTTGTGTACCCATGGATCAGGCACATGGCAATCGGAGCATTTCACTTGTACTCCGGAAGTGTTCTTGAAATGAACTGTTTCCTTGTATTCTTTGTACGGGTTGTTTTCCATTTCATGGCAGGAAATACAGAATTCCATGGTGTTGGTCATTTCCATTGCCGTGTTGAATCCGCCCCAGAAGATAATGCCACCAACACCGCCGATGATAAGCAGCGTTAATGCCGGAAGGGCACTGATACGGCGCCACGCGCGTTTAAACCATCCCCATTTCTCAGACATGATCAATAACCCGGTTTAAATGACCCGCAGATCATACAGGCTCATGGCGGATTTTCACATGCTCTAGATCAAAGAAATCAGGAATTAATAGCTATTTATTATGATTTTCATTGTCATCGACCCACCTGTTGTTAATGGGTAAGATACAAAAGCAATTCCGCATCAGGACAGGAAGAGCGTAATAATGTGATTGCCATTAGATGAAACCCCAGATAGCTAATCCTCGCATTCTGATATTTGTACTCGCTATCATCGCGCTCGCGGCAGTGGTGCATATCGGTGCGATCAGCATTACCTTCAGCAAGCTGGGCCTTACCAGGGAATCAGCATTTGTGTTGTTGATGACTTCATTGTTCGGCAGCCTTATCAATCTGCCCTTGTTCACGGTCCGTTCAAAGCAGCCGATTACTGTACCTAAAATACCGCTGCCAGGTGTTTACAAACGCTATATAGAGTCACATCCGGGCAGGACACTGGTTGCGATCAATGTTGGTGGTGGCCTGATACCCATATTTTTCTCTGTTTATCTGTTTCTATCGCAGCCGCTGGCACTACATGAAATTCTGGCAGGAATATCGCTGGTCACCCTGGTCAGTTATATATACAGTTTCCCGGTCAAAGGTGTCGGTATCGGCATGCCGATTATTATCGCGCCAGTGGCTGCCGCCATCATCGCCATTGTGATCAACGCGGATCTGAGTGCACCACTGGCATACATCAGTGGTACGATGGGCGTATTGATTGGTGCAGATATTCTGAACTTCAGGCGCATACCTCAACTTGGAGCGATGCTGGCATCAATCGGTGGAGCAGGGACATTTGATGGTATTTTTATGACTGGCATACTGGCCGTTCTGCTTGCCTGAGTACAAACGTTTTATCGTTATTCAAAAAGGTAGTATCCAATGAAATCATGTCTGGTATTTTCAGCGTTGTTGCTTGCCGTATTCATCATTGTGGGTATGGAGAATGCAGCTGCAAAATCAGACGATGCACCGCAATACAAGGAATGCATTGCCGTATCACTTCACACCATGAACGGCCAGGAACTTGATTCAATAGTTCGAAACAACAGGAAGATTGAAGACGCAAACCTGATACCTGAAGGCTGGTCGGTGGTCGGCGTAACTGAAAAAAGTGACGGCCCTGTCAGCAGGCCATACCTGGTTATCTGTAAATAATTCGGGGGCAGACAAATCCGGGTCAGAGCATCTCCAACAGGCGAATCAGTTTAAGTAGCTTTGAGTCTTCTTCAAGAGCACCTTCCCAGAACGGGTAGACCACGGTATTGCTGCCTTCGCCGACGGTCAGTTGTGCCTTGAAAGCATCAGCTGCACCTTCAGGCATGGCATGTTCTTCGGGTATGCCCAGTTCATGTACAGCAGCTACCAGCTCGGCTTGCTGGTCTTGTGTTAACACGCCGCTGCGCGGACGGTCACTTGTGTATGTGCCGCTGCTGACAGAAAATTCACCGTCTTGATTGATTGAGATGACGAATGCGTAATCTTCTTCGCCAACCACCTGGTACTTTATAGGTAGCATTGTTATCTTCCTTCTTTGTGTCCGTGTTCTATATACCACTTAATGCCGTGAAGACCAAATATCGAGACAGGCGACCCTTTCAATAAAACAGAATATAATTAACAGGCCTCTGGCCATTACCTTGTAAATTGTAAACGCACGGGTGATATATGCATCAGACTATAAGGCTTGAAACCACGCAACGCGAAGTACTGGTGGATATCACACCACAGGTCGAGGATGTTGTACACAAAAGCGGTATCCACAATGGCATGGTTAACGTCTATGCACAGGGTGCTACCGCCGCCATCATGATCCAGGAGAGCTGGGACGACAGTGTACAGACCGATGTCGTCAACCTGTTGCAAAAGTTGATACCCAAGGGTGTATGGTTGCACGACGCTCAGGACGGCAACGGCGATGCGCATCTGAAGTCCGGCCTGGTAGGTCCGTCCGAAACCATACCGCTGGTTGACGGCAAACTGGGACTTTCTACCTGGCAGAATATTTTCTTCTGTGAATTCGACGGCCCGCGCAACGACCGCAAGGTGGTCTGTACCGTCATGGAAAACAAGGGAGGTTAATGATCCAGATGGAAGCAATGGATTCATCTGAGCTCAAGCAGTTTGTGCGTGAGCGGCTTGGCTGCAGTTGTCCCGACGAAGTATTTTCCTCCATACACGTTACAGATAATCCTGTTGCATTTAACAGCCTGCCGGTTGATTACCTGGTTGAAATTGGTAACCGTCTGCTCATTGCCGTCATTACTCTGCAGAGCCGGGACAACATCAATGACACTATTGAGCGGATCATTGATATTGGCAGGCTATATCGAGACTCGAATGCTTTTAACCGTTTCCGCATGGTTGTTGTGTTAGCCGGTGAAGATGATATGAATTCAGTACAACAGGCATTTGATTCAGTGACAGGTAAAGATGAAAAGATTCATCTGCATTTGATCGAACCTTCAGATTTACCCGGGCTTTTGCATGTCAGCACAGGTTAACAACCCTGCCGATGTACAAGCGGATACCGGCCAGTCTTCGTTTGAAGCCTATCAACTGGTTTCGGCTATATTTTTGCGACTTCTCGGTGTTATCTACCTGATTGCATTTGCATCGCTGGCGGTACAGATAGAAGGTCTTGTCGGCAGTGACGGCATCATACCCATTGTTGATGAACTGGCGCGGCTTGAAGCGACTGTCGGCACGGAACGTTTTTTCCAGTTGCCGACATTGTTCTGGTTCAATGCCAGTGACTTTTCCCTGGTCGCTGCTTGCATTTCCGGTTGTATTGCTTCGTTGCTGATCATGTTCAACCGCTGGCAGCGCACTGCATTGCTGGTTGCATTCGTTCTGTATTTTTCCCTGCACAAGGCAAGCCAGCCGTTTTTGAATTTTCAATGGGATGGTCTGCTGCTTGAAACAGGGTTCCTGGCTTTATTTCTAGGTACGCGCACGCGCATCATAATCTGGCTGTTTCGCTGGCTGTTGTTCAGGCTGCGCTTTTTGTCGGGTTTGTCGAAACTGACTAGCGGCGACCCGACGTGGGCCGGCTTTACCGCACTGAATACCTATTTCGAAGTGCAGCCGCTGCCAAACCCGTTGTCATGGTATGCACACCAGCTGCCGGAATGGCTGCTACGCACAGGCACGGCCGGAACCCTGATCGTTGAAATCCTTGTGCCGTTCATGATGTTCATGCCGCGGCGCTGGCGCTTTGCCGCGGCCTGGATCACGATTTTCTGGCAGCTGTTGATTATCCTGACCAGCAATCATAACTGGATCAACCTGTTGACCATCGTACTGTGCCTGTTCCTGTTTGATGACAGGGCCGTTCGCAGTGTGCTGCCGAAGCGGTTTCATACCATCGCAGACATGCAACCGGCGCAAACATCGGCGATTCGGGGCAGCGGTGCTTTTGTCACCGGTGTGCTGGCCGTTTTCATCCTGTCCTTCAATGTCGCGCAGTTCTGGTCTATGACCACACGGCAACCCGTGTCCGGCAGTCTTGGTACCGTGCTTGGCGCCATCGAGTCATACCGGCTGGTCAACACGTATCACGTGTTCCCGACGATGACGACCGAAAGGGTAGAACTTGAGCTGTCGGGTTCGTATGATGGCAGGGAGTGGAAACAGTATCGTTTTAAATACAAACCGGAAGAACCGGATGAGAACCCGCCACTGGTCATGCCGCACCAGCCACGGCTGGACTGGCAGATGTGGTTTGTTCCATTGCAAACCAAGCAGCTGCCCTGGTTCGAACAGTTTGTGTATGCACTGTTGAATAACGCATCAGGCGCAACATCGCTGCTGCAGCATAATCCGTTTGCGGATGCGCCGCCCCGGTTCATTCGCGTTGATGCCGTTCGTTATACATTTTCGACACCGGAACAGCGCGAGATGACAGGGAACTGGTGGCAACGTGAACCGCTAGGGCCGTTCCTGCCGCTGCCATGGGTTGCAGGGGGAAGATAATGCACATGATAAAACGCTGTTTATATTTCCTGGTACTGTGCCTGGTCTGTTTCAACCAGTCCTTGGTACCGCTGCATGCGGAAGAGCAAAGCGTTCGTCCCGGCGTCAACCGCGCCTACCAGGACCCGGACTTTCAGCAATGGGTCAGGCGCTTTGAAAGCCCGCGACGGGAAGTCTTCAACCGGCGTTATGCCATTGTTGAAGCCACTGGTGTGAAGCCGGGTATGGTAGTTGCTGATATCGGCGCCGGCACCGGGCTGTTCACCCGCCTGTTCTCGAAACAGGTTATGTCCGATGGCAAGGTCTATGCCGTCGATATCTCGCGTGATTTTATCGAAAACATCATGCGCATCAACCGGGAGCAGGGCCTGGATAATGTCGAGGGCATCGTCAACACACCAAAGGACGTGTCGTTGCCACCGGATTCAATCGACCTTGCATTCATAACCGATACCTACCATCACTTCGAATACCCGATCAGTATGCTGACATCGATCTACAAGGCACTGCACCCGGGTGGCACATTGGTCATC
>JAASSE010000347.1 GCA_021768055.1 Gammaproteobacteria bacterium
CCTCGATCTCGAACGGAATGACATGGCCGGGCAATTGCGTTGCCATTGCCGCAACCGCTTCGCTGCCCGACTCTGCATCATGAAACAGAATGACGGCATCACTGCCGGAATTTTCGTAGTAGCTTTGCAATACCTGACGTGTTCGCTGCAGCGTTTTTGCAAGCTGCGGGTAACCATAACCGATAGCGCCGCTCGGACAGGCCGTCGCACAAATACCAGCACCCTGGCATAAATTCGGATTGACCTCGATCGAATCACCGATTGATATAATCGCATCTGTCGGACAGGCATCAATGCAGCGCCGGCAGGCTGTAACACCGCTGCGACCGTGCGCACACAGGCTGGTGTTGTAAATAAAGTAACGGGGTTTTTCGAACTCGCCAACCAGTTCTGGCAATTTATCCATTGCCGCTTGCAGTGCAGCTGCATCATGTCCCGGTGCAAAGTAACCCGGCGGTGCAATCTCAGCTTGCAACAATGGCATCTCGCCAACGTCCAGCACAAGATCATACACTTGTGGATTTTCTTCACCGACTTTCAGTTCAAAATTACCAAGGTAGCCGGTAAGCAGCGGAACATCAGTATCATCGTCGCAGACAAAACTGGTGATGTTGATATTGGCTTGATTCGCCAGTGCAGCTGTTGCTGCATCAACCGGCTTTCTTGTACCAATCACAAGCAACCTGCCGGCCGACCTGTATAGAACAAAACCCACCTGCTCGGGTGTAACCGAACTACCGGCTGCTAACGCAGCTATGCGCGCCTTGCCATTAATGGTGTCATCTTCAGAAAGGCGTGCGGTAATACTTTCACTCATTGGTTTGATTCATCCTGATCCGGGTTATCGCCAGGCTCGACTTCCTGTGCGGATTCTTCCAAATCAACCTTTTCTGTGGTTTCAGCCATGGATGCTGTTTTATCCGTTTCATCAGAAGAAAGCGACTCTCCTTGTTTCACCTTGTCCAGTTCTCTCTGCAATGCACGTTTCATTTCATGCGTTATAACACTGCCCAATCCTTCGAATTCGGTAAAATCTTCAGCGTAGTCATCCAGGCTATCGGTAACGTTAAATGCAGGCTGGCCAAACAGTTTGCGCAGCGCTTTTTTCCTCAGGCCGTCACTGACCCCGGGTGACAGAAAGGGGGAAAAATCACTCTCCTCGGTGAGCTGATCAATCGGCACCATGTCTTCATCGGTCAGGATCCGGACGGATTCACTTTCATTTGTCTCATTTTCCGAAACTGAAACAGCTTTATTATCATCTGCAGGCTCCTGCTCCTGCAAAACTTCATGCTTACGACGTGACCAGCGCTGCAGGAAGTCTTCCTCTTCCTCCAGATCCGGCTCGTTATCTTCGGGTTTGTTTTCCTGGGCCATGATCTGTCTCTTTCCAGTTATCGCGTTTACGCTTCTTGCGTTTCTCCGGAACATAGTGCTCAAGTACATAACGCTCTGCCCAGCGATATATCTCCGGCGGCATGGGAACGGTTTCAACTATTTCATCTGTTTCCATGTAGGAAGTCGCCTCCCCATAACTGAGAGTAGCTATGAAGGGCTGTATGGGCTCGTCATCTTCCTGACTACAGATAATAAAGACACTCGGGTTGTCACTGACAAGATTAAAGTAATAACTTTCTGCATCATCCTTGTATAAACGCACATCAAGACCGGTATGCAATAAATGCTTCCCTCCGGCGTTCTCATGCAGCTGCTTTGACGAAATTGTCTCCCGGTTCCCGGCTGCTGACGCAACAATACCAGTCACCTGCCAGTGTCCGCTTTCCCATCGACTATCCTGTGTCTCTATAAACTCGACGATAACGGACACGGAAAATGCTTCGGGTACAGGCGCTGTTAGTGAATCAGACATATTAGTGACCAATAATATTCAGTAAGTACTGTCCTTTACCATTAACCTGTTAAGCATTACCATTATTAGATATAAATTCATAGTACAGTTCTGAATGCAGAAGCTCAAACCTTTGATATCACGACCACAGGCATTCATCCAGCATGTCACAGACACAAAAACAAAATAAATACCGGCCTGTAATTACCAATGCCGGACTTTCACCAACCCACCCTGTGCGTGTTGTTGACGAATTTAACGATACCCGTGATGTCGAGATACCGGGTGAAGCGCCGCTAACACTGTATGTTGATAAACGTGAAATAGTGACATTAATGACCATCGGCGCACATCCTGAAGCGCTTGCATTGGGTTACCTGCGCAACCAGCGATTTGTCGACAGGCTTGAACAGATCAAGTCTGTCGAAGTCGATCATCGCACTGAAGAAGTCAATGTCACAACCTGGGATGGTATTGATGGCTGGGATGAAAAACTGAAAAAACGTACTGTAACCACGGGCTGCGGACAGGGCACCGTGTTCAGCTGTACGCTGGATTCGCTGTACACCATAAAACTGCCCGAGATAACCATACACCAGTCGACCATTTACGGGCTGTTGGAAAACGTGTCAAAGCACAACGGCGTCTACA
>JAASSE010000082.1 GCA_021768055.1 Gammaproteobacteria bacterium
GGAGCATAGCCACCACCGTATGGAGGATAGCCGCCGTAGGGGCCGTAGCCGTAGCCACCATAACGGTACCAGTCGTCGTCATCGTCCCAGACTTCTTCCATTTCATGCATCCAGTAGCGGGGATCCCACTCATCGTACGGGTTCCAGTCGCCGCCCCATGGACCACTATAGTAATCGTCGTCGTCCCACCATGCGGAACTCGTGGTTGCGGCTGTCATTAAAGCCACAGCAAACATTGCGCTTAACAGTTTTTTCATCGTCATTTCTCCAGTTCATATCTTGATATATCTTGATATAGCTCGGCTAGCATACCCCAAATGAGAAGCAGTCTGAATAGATCTAGATCAAGAATAATTGATAAGTATATAATTATATACTAATTATTATCTGATTAATATCCTGCATGTTCTGCGACGAATTCGCGCAGGAATGACAACGGTTTAGCGCCATGAAAACGGGCCTTTTCCTCGCCGTCGACGAACAGGATGACGGTCGGAAAGCCCCGTACCTTGTACTTTCCGGCCAGTCTCATGTTTTCCCCAGCATCGACCTCGAGCTTGGCCAGCTTGAGCCTGCCGTCGTACTCCTCGACCAGTGTTTTCAGCCTGGGCGCGATCACCAGGCAGGGCATGCACCAGTCGGCCCACAGATCGACCAGTATCGGTACGCTGTGCGAAGCCTTGATCACGCGCTCGTCGTAATCTTCAAAACTCACATCAAATATATCCGGGTGGTTTGTAAGCTGATTCATAATGACGATTGTCTATACAATTAGAAGTAGTCGCCTGGCGCTTGAAGGAGGCATGGTTATGAAGTGCATCGCTGTGTTCGTGATATTCCTGGTTACGGTCCTTGCTCACGGACTGCCTCATGCCGAAGGCGGCAAGTGGGTGCAAACGCCTTACCAGGAGCAAAAAGTCCTGTTCGAGTTTTATTTCGATGAGCCCGAAAAAATAAATTCGGCATTATACTGGATACGCGCCCAGATAAACCCGCTGATGGAAGATCCCTACAACCAGGCACCCGAATTCATGGAAACCGTGGTGGTGATACATGGAACAGAGATCGTTACCGTGGCACAAAAGAATTATGACAAATACAGGGATGCTGTTGAACGCATGCGCTACTACGCCGAGCTTGGTGTGAAATTCAAGGTCTGCGGTCTTGCCGCCGATGATTATGATTACACGCCGAAAGACTTTTATGACTTTATCGATGTTGTTCCTTCTGCGATTACCGAATTATCACACTGGCAGCAACAAGGTTACGCCCTGATCAAAGCTGATGTAAAAATAAAAAAATATTCCATTGAAGAAATTCGCTGATATGATTTGTCCTTTGCAACAGGATTGTACTTAACATGAACTCCATTACCATTGAACACAATGTAACGCCGGCAAAACTTGATGTGCTTTACGTGGATGACTGGCCGGTCTGGACCAAGGGCGTATCCGAATTCGATTGGCAATATGACCAGCAGGAGACCTGCTACATCATTGAAGGTTCCGCCATTATTACTCCCGAAAACGAGGAACCGGTAACAATTACCAGTGGTGATCTGGTGGTATTCCCCAAGGGCATGAAGTGCGTGTGGAAAATTACTGAGCCTATCGAAAAGCACTACAAGTTCGACTAAGGGGGCATCTACTCATGGAGTTATGGGAACAAATTTTACTGGGTGCACTGGCGATTCTGATAATCTTTTTATTTCGTCCGGGCATCAAGGCCACAATAGAAAAAAGCAAAAACGCTGAAGAGAAACATTGGGGAACGGTGATCGTACTTGCAATTGTTCTGATCGCTTTCGTGTTACTGCTGATATCCTCAGTTCAATAAATCAGAAATCAAAGCGGTGAAAATATGACGCCAACGGTGTCAGACCCTGGTAGTCAATATCGGCATCATCAGACCTGACCATTAACCAGTGAATTACAAACCCTATCCATGTATACCGAGTTTGTTCACCAGCAGGCGTACTGTTGGCGCCTGCACAAACAGGGTAAACAGCACCACACCGAAAGCAATGGATTGTATCGTCCACCAGTAATCCAGTGTCACCGGCAGCGATAATGCCAGTGCGAGCGCAATTGCTCCGCGAAGCCCTCCCCACACCATCACAGTCTGGTAACGCATGTCTACGGGTTCTTTCTGGAGCTTGCCGAGTAAAGACAGGCTGCCATAGGTGCTGACCGCTCTTGCTACTACGACCGCTGCGATTGCAATCAACATCGCCAGCCAGCGCTCCTCGAACATGCTCACCGTGATTGTCACCCCCATGATGATAAACACGATCGCGTTGGCAATATTACCCGTGACATCCCATAGATGGTCGTTCATTGCTCTGTCTTCTTCAGTTGCATCATTGTTCACTATGGCTGACATTGCGATGGCAGCGACGAGGGTCGAGGTGACGCCCGAGACGTGAAGCAAGTGCTCGGCAACAAGATAGGAACCATAGGCTACGGCTATAGTTAACAAACCCGTCATCACCGCATTCGTATTGATGCGGTTCAGGAAACCTGCTGCAAAACCGATAATCAGTCCACACACAGCCCCGCCAATAAACACCTTGAGGAATTCAACAACCACACCGGCCGGCGTTGCTTCGGCCTGCATCGACACCGCCATTGAAATAAACAGGCCGTACAGCACAATAGCTGTTGCATCATTGAACAGGCTTTCTCCCTCCAGCAAGATACCCAGGCGTTTCGGTGCATGAATTTCCCGCAACCGCGCCACTACAGCCACGGGATCAGTTGCAGCGAGTATTGCACCGGTCAACAACGCAGCAATCCAGGGGAATCCTGCGGGATGGGCTATACCGTAATAGATTCCCGCTGCCGTTAGCGCTGTTGTCAGGAACATACCTACAACAGCAAGAAAAAGTACGGGTACCAGGTTACTGAACAGCAGTTGTTTGTCGATCCTGTAAGCTACTTCGAATACAAGAACCGGGATAAACACATAGAAAATAAGATCATGGAAATTATCAGCGCGCAGGCCCGTGTCTATACCAAATGCAACGATAATTTCAGACCCGACAAAACCTGCTATCACAAGCACACTGGTAAATGGCAAACGCACCAGGCGTGACAACGGCTCGGAGACCAGTGCAAGTATGAGCAATATAACCAGCGATGTAACAATATGGCTTATCAACATAAGCCTGCCTCGCTGTTAGTTCAGTGATATTAAGGAACCTCTGATTAAGTCAGAGGTTCCTGCGGTACAGGGAGGTACCGCCAAAATCTACTGCGTATGCAGTTGATTTTGAAGCAAGGTACAAACCGCGTTTGTGCCGCAGCGTGGTCTGAGAAGTCCACGATGGACTTATTCAGACCTTGCTTAATGTAATCAGACACGTTAACGCTCTGCCAGTTCTTCCAAGCAGAGCGATTTTCTACGACGTAGAACAATGCTGCCATGACGTTTCTGTTGAATACATCCCGCAGTTATCGCAGAAAAAAATCGTTTAATCTCGATGGTGCCAAGACTATTTTTGACTGGTAGAGCCAGGCGCCCTGTCCAGCAATTTGTACACGGAAACTAGCGACTTCAATCACAACGTGATTGGCGCAAATAACAGCCCGCGTTCACTCCCTGCACTAAACCTGTTGCAGCTCGACTGTTTCTTCCTTGATATCCAGTTCAGACAATACGCCGTACAGCGTTGCCTGCAGGGCTTCTTCGATCACCGGGTGATAGAACGGCATCTTCAGCATATCGAACACGGTCATGCGCTGCTGGATTGACCACGCCAGCAGATGCGCCAGGTGTTCGCCCCTGACACAGGCCATCGCGGCGCCGCGCAGCAGGCCGTCTTTTTTATTCACGTAGATGCGCAGCACGCCACGGTTGTTGCCCATGATCAGCGCGCGCCCGACCGGGCCGAACTGCATTTCGCCGATGGCAATTTCAGACTCATCCAGTTCATCCAGCTGCTCGCCCACGGTGGCGATGTTGGGATCACAGAAGGTTATGCCCAGCGGTGTCTTGCGCCTGAAAGCAGTGCAGGCTTTTCTCACCGCGTTATAGCCGGCGACGCGGCCTTCGTGGCCGGCCTCGTGCAACAGCGCACGGTCCAGGTTCACATCACCGGCAATATATATATGACTGTCACCACAACGCATGGTCAGCGGGTCATAGACCGGCACGCCGTTATCATCCAGTTCGAGAGCGGTGTTCTCCAGTGACAGATTATCCAGATTGGGTCTGCGCCCGAGACTCGCCAGTACCTTCTCAACCACGACCTCGTTATCGCCGGCACGCACCCTGATACCACCGTCGGCTTTTTCCAGTTCTGCGGCCGTGCCCAACCACAACGGAAACTCCCTGCCGATGGTATCAACGGCGAGTTTGTTCACCACGGGGTCCGCCAGCTTGGCAATGTTTTCCAGCAGGTCCATACCGGTCACGTCAACACCCAGCCTGGACAATGCCTGGCCCAGTTCAAGCCCGATCGAGCCCAGGCCAATCACGGCAACGGATGCGGGCATGTCTTCCATTTCGAACAGCTCATCCGTGGTGATGATGTCGTCCCTGAACGCAGACCAGGCACCGGGGATCACCGGTGTCGTGCCCGTTGCAATCACGATAGCCCCGGCACTGATCTGTTCACCGTTGACTTCCAAGGTGGTGGCATCGACGAAGCGCGCATAGCCCTCGAGCAAGTGTTCCGGCCCCATCCGGTCTGTAGTACCCAGGGTCTGGTCAACAAAAACATCGCGCAGGTCCTGTACATGCTCCATGATCGCTGGCCTGTCCGGCTCAAGCGCATCGGCACCATCAATGCCTTCACGCTCGAACAACTTGCGGTGGTGATAATCATCCGCGACCTGGATCATGACCTTGGATGGCATACAGCCAACACGGGCACAAGTGGTACCCAGCTCGCCGCCTTCGATTAATACATAGTTGTCGGTCTGCCGGCGCACCTGTGACAAGGCAAACAGGCCGGCACTGCCGGCGCCGATTATGGCGACATCAACCTGTCGGGACATGAACGGATCTCCTGGTTAAGGCAGGCGTAGAATAACAGCATGCCCGGACAAGTAAACTCACTCTGCAATAGGCTTTATGCTGTTACAGCCATCACAATCCGGTTTCTGGCGGGTGATAGACTGTAGCAACTCCTGCAACCAGTCTGATAAAGAAAACCAATCGAAGGTATAGCAAAATTCTAATGGATTGTTTTAGCCATCGGAATTAATGTTGTCTTGAGCCGATTCTAATGTATAGAATTTCGGTGTTTAGTGAACCACAAATATTTAGGAGAAGTAACATGAGCCTCAAGGGCAGTAAAACTGAACAAAACCTGAAAGATGCATTTGCAGGTGAATCACAGGCTAACCGCCGTTACCTGTATTTCGCAGCAAAAGCTGACGTTGAGGGTTACAACGACGTATCCACGGTTTTCCGCTCAACCGCGGAAGGTGAAACCGGCCACGCACACGGCCACCTGGAATACCTGGAAGAAAGCGGCGACCCGGCAACCGGTCTGCCGATTGGCGGTACTGCCGACAACCTCAAGGCAGCGATTGCCGGTGAAACCCACGAGTACACCGACATGTACCCGGGCATGGCCAAGACAGCCCGCGATGAAGGTTTCGACGAAATCGCCGACTGGTTTGAAACACTGGCCAAGGCCGAGCGTTCCCACGCAAACCGTTTCCAGAAAGCTCTGGACAACCTCGACTAGGCAGTCGCTACAACTGACAGTCTTTTGCCGGGGCCATCCAGGCCCCGGCGATACTGAGAATCAATATGGCTAATGGACAAAGAGAAGGCAGCCTCGAGGCGCCAACCAGGCATCCCCTCGGTCACGAAAAAGCGGTGTTCTGGAATGAGAATGCGCTGTTCGTTGA
>JAASSE010000083.1 GCA_021768055.1 Gammaproteobacteria bacterium
ACGAGTACTGCCCGGTGTTCAGTGGTAACGCCGTTGTTATTCACAAGGGGTTCGACGACCCTCCGAAACTGGCCGAGCAGGAAACCACGGAAGAAGGAAAAATGATGCATTATCAAAGGGTTCGCGACGAAATACGCGCCTATATTGAAACCTTGCCAGAAGCACTGTCTGCCTGACCCCGAAAATTTTCCGGTTATTTCACCAAGGAGGCGATGGTATGATAATTCCATGGTGCAATCGAGTTTCAATGCCAGTACTGGCAACGGTGTCATTGTTTTGAAACCGAATAATTCGGCGACCTGGTCATTCAACATGAAGGTACTAATGTCGCTGGGTGTGCTCGCCTTTCTAATTTCAATGGGTTTCTTGATACAGGGCCTGTGGATGATCCTGCCGTTTTCCGGCCTGGAGATTGCCGCGCTGTTTTCGTGTTTGTACGTATGCGCGCGTGCCAACATCCGCACCGAGGTCATAACCTTTTCGGACGACAAGGTCATTATCGAGCAGGGCCGTACCTTTGCTGAAAAGTCATGGGAATACCCGCGCAGCTGGGCGAAAATCTTTGTCAACAAACCTCAACATGAAGGCTATCCGGACAAAGTTGTTATACGCTCGCACGGCAAGGAAACAGAGCTGGGATCATTCCTGAACAGTGAAGACAAGGCGGCACTGGTTAAAAAACTGAGAAAAATTGTTTATCAGTAAAAACAGGATTTGCTGAGTTTGATTCAAACTCAAACACTACACACAAAATTTATTCTCAATATTATCAATAAGATAAATTACCCTCTGAGTTTTTCACTGACGCTCTTTGCAAACCTGTGGCATGCTTGTATTCAAAGATTAATTGCCGTTTCATACCTAACATAATTACCTGCTACAGGACATGCTACCCGAAGACACACATGTTCGCTTCACACGTAATCCAGATGTGCTAAATGCCGCACTTCTAAATGGCTTTATAAACAATCAAGACAATCCTGATATCAAGCGAACCCATTTGTTCAATGATCGTTATGAAAATATCTACCTCACCAGCGCACACATACCGGAACTGGATGATCTGTTGAATGAAGCTTGCGCCTATGCAAGTGAACTATTGAACATCGATGACCTGCAGGCAGGCTGCTGGTTCAACGACATGCCGCCTGGCGCGATCACCACCGCGCACAGTCACGACGATTATGATGAGCTGTTGTCGGCTGTGTACTATGTATCGGTGCCAGACAACTCCGGTGAACTGATCATGCACCATCGCGATGAACACACGGCGATTAAACCGAAAGAAGGAATGTTCGTGTTTTTCCCTCCGGACGTGGTGCACGAGGTCAGTGAAAACATGAGTGATCTGCACCGCCTGTCTATCGGCATCAACTTCGGCAAACGCAAACGTGAAGAAGACTGAAACGCTTAAGCGCTGCAGCTGGGCTGATGGCAGCGAACTCGAGCATGATTATCACGACAATGAATGGGGCGTGCCGTTGCACGATGACCGTAAACTGTTTGAATTCCTGGTCCTGGAAGGTGCCCAGGCCGGACTCAGCTGGCTGACAATACTGAAAAAACGTGAAAACTACCGCAAGCTGTTCGACAATTTTGAGGTTGAGAAAGTAGCCCGCTACAACAAGCGCAAGATCGAGTCGCTGTTGAACAACCCGGGTATCGTACGTAACCGCCTAAAGGTCGAATCGACCGTATCCAATGCCAGGGCCTTCATCAATGTTCAGGACGAATTTGGTAGTTTCGATACCTATATCTGGCAGTATGTCGGTGGTAAACCCGTGATCAACCGCTGGAAACGCTGGCAGGACATCCCGGCAAGTACGGCGGCATCTGATGCGATGTCTAAGGACTTGAAAAGACGTGGATTCCGCTTTGTCGGCAGCACCATCTGCTACGCCTTCATGCAGGCGACCGGGATGGTCAATGACCACACGATGGATTGTTTTCGCTACCGGGAATGCACAGATTTGTCGGGTTGATGTAAACTCGTGGCGGGCTTGCCGGGGGCATAACCGGATTCAGCAATTCCATATTTTGTCAGCGTCTTTGCTTCCGGTCTATAGAGCGGATTGTGTGCTGACAACCGTAATAATAAAAAGTCACCGACAATAAAATTACTCGCGACAATAACAATATTTATCAATAGATTTTCCGGGCGTTTTCAATGATTCAATTCAATGCTAGCTATAGCCGTTCCATCCTCACGCAACTTATTCTGCTTTCCGTATTACTCGCATTAATCATCCTGGCAAACCTGGACTTCATTGGCGACATCTATTTCAAGAACCAGGCGACGCGGACCGGTTATGTTGTTAATAGCAGCATCCTGATCCTGTTTGGCATCGGCCTGTTCAGAATCACTACCCTGCTAATGCGTTATTCGCGGGAGGAATCGTCATTGATGAAATTCCTGCGCAATGTCGAGAACGATGAAGTACGCCCTACCGAAAACATCAGCAGGAAATCGCTGATTGCACGCCGCTACTCTTCTGTCGTACAAATCAGTAAGCACAATGTTGCCGTCAACCACAGTGCACTGGCATCGGCACTGCTGGCAACCGAGAGCACGCGTTTAAGCCTGCCCCGCTTTATCACCAACATCCTGATCCTCACAGGTGTATTCGGCACCATCGTGTCACTGTCTATTGCGTTACTGGGCGCATCCAATATCATCGATGCATCAGAAGGCATTGGCAGCATGAGCATGGTCATTCACGGCATGTCCACTGCATTGTCGACCACGACTACTGCAATCATATGCTACCTGTTCTTCGGCTATTTCTACCTCAAGCTTACGGATGCGCAGACCCAGCTGCTCAGTGGCATTGAACAGGCCACTGCCCTCTATATCATGCCACGCTTCACCTACCAGACTGATAGCATGCTGCACGAAGTCGGCAACCTGGTACGCGCCTTGAGAGACGCGACCGAGCACATGGGCCAGGTTGAAGTCGACTTCGCCGAAGCCGGCCAGCACATGAACTCGATGCTGAGCATGTATGCCGACCGCGCCAGCAACCTCGGCAACAGTATCGATGAAATAAAAGACCTGCTACGCAATGGCTTCAGGCTGCCCGAATAAGCGGAGTTAAATTAAGTGCACGATGAATTCATAGATCTGCGCAGCGGTCATCTCAGTAGCGAAAGTTTCTGGCCATCATTTACCGACATCATGACCGTGGTGGTGATGATCTTCCTGATTACCTCAGTTGTACTTATGGTGCGAAACTGGGAGCTGATTGACCAGTTGCGTGCAAGCCTGCTCGCCGAACAACAGGCATCCGAGGTAATCCGCTCAACCACCGAGGAGAATGCCACGCTTGAAGAACAGCTCGCCCAGGCACAGCATGAAATCTCGGTACTGCGCATGCAGTTGATGCAGTCCAGCGAAGACAACACCATGCTGAGCAACGAGCTGGCCAACAAGGAACAGCAGCTGGTCGTGATCATGTCTGATAATCAAAAACTGCAGGGTGCACTCGCTAACACCGAGCAGCAGCTATCAAACCTGGACAGTCAGTTGCAGCAAGTCATCATCGACATGGACAAGCTCAGCAGCAACTACGAAAAGCAAAGTACTGAACTGAAAGAAACCCGGGACAAACTGGTGATCCTTTCGGAAGAAAAAGAAGCTCAAAGCCGTCAGCTGGTGTCACTGGAATCGGACTACAGCAGCCTCAAGGTCAAGTACGACAAGCTGGTAAAACCGGCGCGTACCGCCAAAGGCAAATATGTCGTCAGCGTGAATTACCAGAAAATCAAGGGCAAGGGCCGTATCCGCTTCAAGGATGCCGGCGAAACTGAATTCCATACCATTAGCATGAAGCAGTTACACAGCAAACTGGTTGCGCTCAAGAAAAGCCACCCGAAAAAACTCTACATCAAGATCATCATTCCCGAGGACAGCGGTCTGTCCTACAACGAAGCCTGGGAATTCATGAAAAACACGCTGCATACCTATGATTATTATTACCAGTAGCGCCCGGATGGATGTTCCAAATTACCAATCTGACGCTATTTTTGCTTGAACAACAGCTCGGTAAACAGTTTTCCAACAATCCAGATATCGATATCGACATAGCCGGCGTTGCTATCATGTAATTTTGGCGGCACCGGCTGCGTGCCTGCCAGCTCCAGCTGCGCCGCCGGGTAGTGCACCTCAAGCCGGACACGCATCGGATAAAAGCCGTCGAGAAAGCGTCGCATAAAAGGCCCGTTTTTGAGGGTATAGCCCTGCTCACTGTGGGACAGGGCGCGGGTATCTGCCGAGATACAAACCTGTGAGTGTGCGCCGACGTCAGTGAGTTGGACGGTATTGCCTTCAACCCAGGCACTGGTCATGTTGTTGAATGACAACACATTTATATTGCGGATGCGGTCCTCGTTATACACAATCTGCATCGCCGACACACTGTCCAGGTCAGTATGACACTGATGCATTCTCACCCAGCCCGTGCGCAGGCTGTGTTCGTCGATAAACATCCGGTTATGATGATAATGCGCTGATTCTGCAGGGGCTTTATCCAGTATCTCCAATTCGCCCTCGTTCACAGCCAGCGCCTGCTGTTCCAGTCTTTCCTGCTCCAGGGCACGCTCGAACCAGGCATCGTCATCCTCGGGTTTTTCCGCCGCAAGAACAGGGCTCACCGGCCGTGCCAGCATAGATAAACCAAACATGACGAGGATCAAAACTATTTGCCCGCCAACCCTTGAAGACAGGCCTGTGCCCGCGTTATTCTTAGCCCACATTGCCCCCTACCCATAACAAAACAACGAGAAAATACATGAATAAAATTATAATACCAATAACCACCCTGTTTTTAGTACTTTACATGAGCGCGTCCATGGCCTACGCGTATCCACCACGTTATGCAGACAGGGTCGATCCGGCAAGGCAGATACAGGAAGCTGTAAATGAACTGGAAAAATTCAACCAGGGCAAGGACAAGGTGCACCCGGCCATGCTCAAGTCTTTCCTGGAAAACAAGATATTCCCCCACTTCGATTTTAATTCAATGTCCCGGTGGATTACTGGACCCTATGCACGCCAGATGACAACCGAGAACAAGAAGGAATTCCAGTCTGCGCTTAGAGAAACCTTTCTCAGCGCGCTGGTGAAACACATGGGTGGGTATGATCCCGGCACGACTACGTTACGCTATCTCAGAACCCATTATCCTCATCGCGATGAAGCCATCGTCACGGTCCGCGTGTTCCGCAAGAACATGCCACCGGCCACGCTGAAATTCGATATGCATTCCACTGATGGTGGATGGCGAATTGTTGACGTGAAGGCCAACGGCACCAGCGCGGTGTTGTACTATCGCCAGCACTTTATTGCAAAACTGCGTGGCTACGGACAGTAGTACCTAACAACAGCTTGAACGAAAATAACACCCGGATGTCATAATGGCCTCCGGGTGTTTTTTTATTGAAATCAATGACACAGCAAGACCACGACAACAGGAAACCTCGCCGTATTAACGGCCTGTTCCTGCTTGCATTCATTGTTTTCATGCTGGTCGTGATCAACTACAGTCCCTATATTGAATCTGTCGCCTGCACCGAAGAAACACTTGCCGACAATCCCGAAGTGATCATGCTAAGCACCTGGTGGTGCACGTACTGTTACCAGGCACGCCGTTACTTCTCGGCGAATGAAATCTCGTACTGTGAATACGATATCGAACGCACCGCCGAGGGCGAGCGACTGTTCAACGAGCTCAATGGCCAGGCCATCCCGGTCATTATTGCCGGCAAGCACATGATGAGCGGTTTTGATGAGGCCCGCTTCGAGAGCCTGCTCAGCAGGGCTAGAAATCCGCAAGCAGAAGACGAGCTATG
>JAASSE010000084.1 GCA_021768055.1 Gammaproteobacteria bacterium
CAGCATGCCGGCGAAGTCATACATGAGCTGGCCATGGCAATCCAGGAGAAAATGAAATTATCGAAAATTACGACCCTCGTGCATGCATATCCAAGTTATTCGCAAATCAACAGAAGAGCCGCCGGGCAGTATTTTCGCGACAGCCTGTTCAGCGCAAAAACAAAAAAACTGGTGAAATTCCTTAATCGCTGGATCCCTTGAGGTGAGATGTGCTTGATACACTGAGCTATTTAAAAAAGACTGATTTTCCTACACTGCGCAGGTCAGTACTTGAAACACTGCAAGTGAACTTGGGCTATTTGTGTAATCAGCAATGTCTGCACTGTCATGTCGATGCAAGCCCGCGCCGAACAGAAATAATGGATGAAAAAACAGTTGCGGATGTTATTCGCTATTTGAAAAAACAAAACTTAAAGACGCTGGACCTGACCGGCGGTGCACCGGAAATGAATCCGTATTTCAAGGAATTGGTTACAGCGGCAAGGCAGTTGGGTGTACACGTGATCGATCGCTGCAACCTGACGATTCTCACGGAGCCGGGTTATGAAGACCTTGCGGAGTTTCTTGCTGAAAATAAAGTGGAAGTCATTGCCTCCATGCCATGTTACCTGGAACAAAATGTTGATGCACAACGTGGCAAAGGGGTATTCGAAAACAGCATCAAGGGCCTGAATCAGTTGAACGGGGTGGGGTATGGAACAGATAAAGACCTGGTGCTTAATCTTGTCTATAACCCGCAAGGTGCAAACCTGCCACCTTCACAGGCGGAGCTGGAACCGGCATACAAGAAAGTTCTGTCGGAATCATACGGGATTTCATTTAACCATCTGTATACGATTGCAAATATGCCGATCAAGCGCTTTGGTAGCACCTTGTTGTCAAAAGGTGAGTTTGATGCCTACATGCAATCGCTGAAAAACTCGCATCAGGATACAAACCTGGATTCCGTGATGTGCAAGACCCTGATCAGTGTTGACTGGCAGGGCTATGTTTACGACTGTGACTTTAACCAGATGCTGAAAATCTATACCGGGGCGGGCAAAGGCAAGACGCACCTGAATGATTTGATCGACAGGGACATCAGGGATGCTGCCATCGTGGTGATGGATCATTGCTATGGGTGTACGGCTGGACAGGGCTCAAGCTGCGGCGGCGCTTTAACCTAGAAACTATTGCGCTCGGCGATACTGCGTTAAAAACAAATTTCGAATGCTCATTTATTTACATATAAACTCCGCTTCGAAATTTGTTTTATGCCTTGTCTCGCCTTCGCTCATGACGTTTCTAGAAAATGATAACTTCGCTATCAGATCGAAATGCGGGGCTGCGAAGCGGTAAACTAACGCGTACACTCCGCTTTCGAAAAACAAACTGCCTTTTCTGAAAACAACAGAATGATTTCTATAGATGATTAGTGTTTATTTAGTGTTACTTTGCTAGTGCATAATATTTGTCATGCCCGCGCAGGCGGGCATCCAGTGACTTTATGAAAGTATCCATAATAATCCCCGTTCTCAATGAAGCAGGTCATATTAAAGATATGCTTGAGTCATTGTCTTTATATAGAGAACAGGATCATGAAGTGATCGTGGCGGACGGTGGCAGTGTCGATGATACGGTGGCCCTGTCAAAAGACCTGGCCGATCATGTTGTTGAGTCGGAGCAGGGCAGGGCCGCGCAGATGAACGCTGGTATAGATGTAGCAAGCGGTGATGCACTGCTGTTTCTACATGCTGATACACGGTTGCCTGTGAATGCGCTGGATCAGGTTGTACAGTCATTACAGGAAGGGCATTACTGGGGTCGTTTCAGTGTGCGATTAACCGGTCATCATTGGGTGTTCCGCATCATCGAACGGATGATGAACCTGCGTTCCTGTATTACCGGCGTGGCCACTGGTGATCAGTGTATTTTTATCAGCCGCGAATGTATCGATATTGTCGGTGCTTATTCTGAAATGCCTTTAATGGAAGACATTGAGCTGAGCAAGCGTTTGCGCACGCTCGGCTGGCCTGCCTGTATAAAGACCCATGCAATTACATCAAGCAGGCGCTGGGAGCAGCACGGTATCATGCGTACGGTTTTGTTGATGTGGCGGTTGCGTCTGTTGTATTTTCTGGGCGTATCCGCGGACAAGCTCGCGCGCCAGTATTCATGATTACGGCATCGTATAGATATCCTGATTGCATCATTCTTGTATTTGCCAAGGCACCGATTGCGGGCACGGTGAAAACACGTCTTGTGCCTCACCTGACACATCAACAAGCTGCTGAATTGCAACAGGAATTAATTCATGATCGCTTGCAGATGTGCAGATCATCAAGATTATGTGAAGTTCAGCTTTGGTGCAGTCCAGATATTGACCATGAATTTTTTGGTGTGTGTTCAGATTTGTATGATATTAACTTGAGGCAGCAGAAAGGTAATGACCTTGGTGAACGCATGATGGACGCGATCGGGAAGTCGTTGGCAAGTTATAAAAAAGTTATCATCATTGGTACAGATGCCCCAGCACTGGATGCCGGATTAATCGATAAGGCCATAACCGCATTGAATCAGAGTCAGATTGTTATGGTCCCAGCGGAAGATGGTGGCTATGTATTGCTGGGGGCTGTTGCTTATAGCGACAGCTTACTCGAACATGTCAGTTGGGGTACGGAGAATGTGTTGTCACACACTTGCCGGAATATCGATCATCTCAATTTAAGTTATGAATTACTGGATCAATGTTGGGATGTGGACAGGCCGGAAGACCTGGAGCGTTATTTTTCTTTAAAGAAGATGTGAGAGGATATCCTCTGGGTGTTGGATGATTGCATCAGCGCCCCAGCTGTTGACGTCTTCGTGTTCACCAATATAGCCATACATCGCAACCAGCGTTTTCATGCCGGCATTGTTGCCGGCTTCGATATCCCTTCTAGCATCACCGACGTACATGCACTCTTCGTTTATCGAGTTTGCTTCTTCACAGGCATGATGCATGGGTTCAGGGTGTGGTTTCCTGTTCTCCGTAGTGTCGCCGCTGACGATCGATGATGCACGTTGGCTCAGCTGCAGGCTGTCCAGCAACGGCAGGGTCAGCCAGCCCGGCTTGTTGGTGACTACGCCCCAGTTGAGTCCATTCTGTTCGAGGTGATCAAGAACCTTTTCTATGCCTTCAAACGGCACGGATTGGTCGCATACATTCTGCTGATATATCTCCAGGTAGCGCTGCTTCAGCTGCGCAAGCCTGTCTTCGGGCAGGGCGTCACCGAACGCCAGTTTAACCAGGGCAACGCTGCCGTTTGATACAACCGGGCGCACCTGTTCGAACGGCAACACAGGCTGGTTTTCTTCCTGGCACAAAATATCCAGTGCTGCGGCCATATCGGGTGCGGTATCGATCAGGGTTCCGTCAAGATCGAATAAAACAGTTTTAATCGATGTCACGTTATTCAGGTCTGATGTAATGGACCATGTAATTCACATCTACATCCCTGCTGGTGCGATACATGCCGGTTACCGGGTTATAGGAGATCCCTGCGATACTGATGACATCAAGTCCCGCATCTCTGCACCATTCATCCAGTTCCGATGGACGTATGAATTTACTGTATTCATGTGTGCCGCGTGGCAGCATCTTCATGATGTATTCAGCACCGACGATGGCGAACAGGAATGATTTGGGATTGCGGTTGATCGTGGAAAAGTACACTGAGCCGCCCGGCTTGACCAGTTGCTCGCAGGCGTCGATGACTGAAAAAGGATCCGGTACATGCTCAAGCAGTTCCATGCAGGTTACGATGTCGAATTCGCCAGCATGTTTTGATGCCATTTCTTCGGCTGTTATTCTCTGATAATCAATATCGTGGTCTGATTCCATGGCGTGCAGTTGGGCCACCGACAAGGGCGCCTTGCCCATATCAATACCGGTAACTTCAGCACCACAGTCAGACATGCTTTCACACAAGATACCGCCACCGCAGCCGATATCGATGACACGCTTGCCGGTCAGTGGGCTACCGGTGTTAATAAAGTTAAGCCTTAATGGATTGATATCATGCAGGGGCTTGAATTCGCCCTGTCTGTCCCACCAGCGGGAAGCGAGCTCTTCAAATTTGCGGATTTCTGCCGGGTCGACATTAACGTGCGTTGTCATGATGGTGTGTATTTTACGCTGACAGGATGAAGCCTGCTAGAACGATGATGCCCTAGCCATGCCGGTCCTCAGATTCAACTTTCCGGCCCCATTCGCTTGCCTGTTCGAGAATGGCAGTTTCATCGAGGCTGGTAAGCACGCGGTCTTTTAACAAATGCTTGCCGGCTATCCAGACATCGGAAACCTGCTCACGGCCGCAGCTGTACACCAGGTGAGAAACCGGGTCGTACATCGGTGACGTTTCTATATCGTCCATCCTGACGGCGATGATGTCTGCATCCTTGCCCGGCTCAAGCGAACCGGTCCTGTGATCGATGCCCAATGCCCGGGCGCCGTTGATCGTCGCCATTCTGAGTGCGGTAGATGCAGGCAATGCAGTCGGGTCGCCGGCAACACCCTTGGCGAGCAGTGCGGCGGTATGCATTTCGCTGATCATGTCGAGATCGTTGTTGCTTGCAGCGCCATCGGTGCCGAGTGCGACATTGATACCCTGTTGGTGCAGTTCGGTAACCGGACAGAAGCCGCTGGCAAGTTTCAGGTTGGATTCGGGGCAGTGCACAACATGACAGCCGCTGTTGGTGAGCAGGCTGATTTCCTCCTTGTTCAGTTGTGTCATGTGTACTGCCAGCAAGGATGGCGTGATCAGGCCAAGTTCGTGCAGGCGCTGTAAAGGACGCAAGCCCGTGTTCTCAACCGCCTCCTCAACTTCGTGTGCTGTTTCGTGGATATGCATGGTGATGGGAATGTCCATCTCGTGCGCAAAACTTCGGATTTTTTCCAGGGGTCCGTCTGAAACAGTGTAGGGGGCATGGGGTGCAAATGTTGTTGTAATCAGGTCATCTGTGCGGTAACTGTCATGCACGGCAATGCCTTTTTCCAGGTACTCTTCTGCCTTGCTTGCCCATACCGTTGGAAAGTCAATTACGATCAGACCGACACAGGCGCGCATGCCTGCATTTTTTGCAACGCGCGCAGTGATATCCGGAAAGAAGTACATGTCATTAAAACAGGTCGTGCCACTGCGCAACATTTCAGCGATGGCGAGTTCGGTGCCGCACTGAACAAAGTCCTCGTTGACCCAGCGCGACTCGGCCGGCCAGATGTGATTTTGCAGCCAGTCCATCAGGGCAATGTCATCGGCCAGACCCCTGAACAGGCTCATCGCAGCATGCGTATGGGCGTTGATCATGCCTGGCATCAGGGCATGCTGTTGGTAACTCTGTTCCACGCCAGCCTGGTATTTTTCCCGGGCCTGGTCAGTTGCGACTATGTCGATAATCCGGTCTTCATGGATAGCGACACTGTGGTGTTCAAGGTACTGGTCGTTGTCGTTGACCGGGATTACCCAGCGAGCATGTAATAAGGTATCGATCTGCGTCATGCGGCGACGATACAGCCCATCAGGGAGAATTGCAATTTTGTGAACCAGCCCATGCTATTCTTTTACTATCGTGTTATAAAAAACCACCAGCGGAAAAACTATCAGGAGCGAGCGATGCTGAACCCCACGAGAAACCTGTTTTACTCTCTTACAATAATTTTTACGGTGCTTGGATTGTCAGCATGTAACCCGACCGTCACCCGGGTGGAAGCGGATTCAGTCACTGATCTCAGCGGCAAATGGAATGACACTGACTCAAGACTAGTTGCGAATGAAATGATTGAAGACGCACTTTCGCGCTCGTGGCTGGCAAGATATAACAAGGC
>JAASSE010000085.1 GCA_021768055.1 Gammaproteobacteria bacterium
AGCTGCTGTGATACAGCGATGCCAGCCTTTGCACGGGCTGTTCCAGGATACCCAGTGAAACCGTTATCAACAGCCAGGCCAGCAGACCACCGCTGAGTCCATACCACAAACCGGTATATAAAAACGGGCGGCGAATAAAGGCATTGGAGGCGCCGATCAGCTTGGACACTTCAATGGCTTCACGGCGATTCTGTATGTCCAGCCGGATGGTGTTGCCGATGATCAGCAATACTGCCAGCGCCAGCAGGCTGCCAATAATCCAGACACCGCGCTGGGCCAGTTCCAGCAGGCTATAGAGACGCTTGACCCACTGCATATCCAGTTGTGCCAGCTCGACCAGTTTCTCGGCTTGCAGCTGTTTAACCAGGTGCTTGACCTTGTCCGGTTTGCTGTGCTCGACCACCGGCTGCACCGTTATCACATGCGGCAGCGGGTTGTGGTCGAGGAACTTGATCGCATCACCAAAGCCGGAAACTTTCTTAAACTGTATCAGGCCCTGGTCGCGATCAATGATGGTCACCTTCTCGATATCAGCTTTTTTGCGCAGTTTCGCTGCGAGCTGTTTTGCCTGTTTCAGGCTGGTTTTGTGCTTCAGGAACAGGGAAATCTGGGTTGAACCGTCCCAGCCGGCACTGAGTTGGCCGGCATTTTCCAGCCCGATGTACAGGCTGGCCGGCAGAGCCAGTGCGATCGCGATCACTGCGCTGGTCATCAAGGTCGATACTGGCTGGCGGCTCAGATACCCCAGGCTAGCGATGAACATCTGCAAGTGGTGCATCAGATAGGAAACCAGCAGGGAATTTCTATCCGGCCCTTTCCTCGATTTCTGTTGCATCAGGCGACTGCCCCGACCGACGCTTCAGGTTCAACTTCGTTACGCTCGATCCGACCCTGGTTCAGGCTGATCGCGGGGTAGCCCATTTGCTGGATCAGGTCGAGGTCATGACTGGCGATCATCACAGTGGTACCTACCTGGTTGAAGCGAGCGAACAGTTCCATGATTTCACGCGACAGTTCCGGATCGAGGTTGCCGGTCGGTTCATCGGCCAGCAGCAGCGCTGGTTTGTGCACGATGGCACGAGCGATGCCTACGCGCTGTTGCTCTCCGCCCGAGAGCGTGATCGGCGCTGCTTTTTCCTTGCCCAGCAGGCCGACCTGGTCGAGGGCGGCACGTACGCGCTTGCCGATTGCACGGTGGCGGTAGCCCTGTATCACCAGTGGCATCGCCACGTTGTCGAAAACCGGGCGGTCGTTGAGCAGGTGATGGTTCTGGAAAATGATGCCGATATTGCGACGAATTTGCGGAATGCGGCTGTTGCGGATGTTGTTCAGGTTAACGCCGTCGAGAATGATCTGGCCGCGGTTGGGGCGTTCGATCATCGCAATCAGTTTCAGCAAGGTGCTTTTACCTGCACCCGAATGCCCGGTCAGGTAGGCCAGTTTGCCCCTGGGTAAATGAAAACTGATGCCGCTCAGTGCTTCAAAGCCGCCGGGGTATCGTTTGCTGATGTTGTCGAACCGGATCATTCGTCGTTTTTCAATGTATTTATTCGCTAATCACTCAACAGTGCTTCTACAAACTCGTTGGCATGAAATGGTCGCAAGTCATCAATGCCCTCGCCGACACCGATGAAGCGGATGGGCAGCCCCAGCTTGCGGGCAATCGCGAACACGATGCCGCCCTTGGCAGTGCCATCGAGCTTGGTGATGGCAATACCGGTAAGACCAATCGCCTGGTGAAACTGTTGCGCCTGTTGCAACGCATTCTGACCAAAACCGGCATCCAGGATCAACAGCGTCTCGTGCGGTGCCGTGGGATCCAGTTTACCCAGGACCCGCTTGATCTTGGCAAGCTCATCCATCAGGTTAGTCTGTGTATGCAGGCGGCCAGCAGTATCGGCTATGACGACATCAATACTCCTGGCCTGCGCGGATTGCACGGTATCGTAAATTACCGAAGCAGCATCGGCACCCGCGGCCTGGGCTATGACGGGGACCTCGTTGCGTGCCCCCCATTCCTTCAGTTGCTCGACTGCAGCGGCACGGAAGGTGTCTCCGGCGGCAAGCATCACCGACAGTCCCTGCTGCTGAAACTGGTGCGTGAGCTTGCCAATACTGGTGGTTTTGCCGGCACCGTTGATACCGACCACGAGGATGACATAGGGCTTGGAGGCCAGATCGATCTGCAGGGTTTGTTCGCAGGGGCTGAGTATTTCACGCATGCTGTCAGTCAGCGCCAGTTGCAGCGCGTCGACATCGGCAAGCGCCTTGCGTGACAGCCGTGATTGCAGGTCTTCAATGATTTCCGTTGTTGCCTCTACCCCTACATCAGCACTGAGCAAACTGGTTTCGAGGTCATCCAGGGTGTCACGATCGATCTCTTTCTTGCCGAGAAAGAAATCAGTCATGCTGTCACCAAGACCGCGGCGTGTCTTGGCAAGGCGGCTGGCCAGGCTGTCTGCTACGGAATCTGTGGGCTGATCTGTTGTCGAACCGGGTTCAACAGGTTTTTTGCGTTTACCAAAGCCAAACATAGGTAAGAACAAGATAGATATAGAGTAAATGTGGCAGATATCCTATCATCGCACTCACTCAAGTAAAGGAACCTCAGGTTAATTATGCGGATTTATATTTCCCTGATCGCATTGACGACGATTGTGATCGGGTTGGCGTTGTTTGTTTTTGTAGGCCAGGAAGTAACTGAGCCGACACAAGAGGGTGTTCAGACCACCACTCTTGGGAATGGTATGAAGGTGATCGTGAAGGAGAACAGTCGTGCTCCCGTGGTTGTTACACAAGTGTGGTACAAGGTTGGTGGCAGTTACGAGCATGAAGGCCTGACTGGTGTTTCACATGTGCTTGAACACATGATGTTCAAGGGTACAGATGAGATACCAGCTGGCGAGTTTTCTGAAATCATCGCCGCCAAAGGCGGCCGTGAAAATGCATTTACCAGCAAGGATTACACCGCGTATTTTCAGCGTATCTCCACGGACCACCTTGAGCTGTGCCTGAGCCTGGAAGCAGACCGGATGCGGAATTTACTGCTCAACGAAGACGAGTTCGTCAAGGAAATCGAGGTGGTAAAGGAAGAAAGACGTTTACGCACTGATGACGATCCAACTGCATTAACGTATGAGCGGTTTAATGCGGTTGCATTTACGAATAATCCCTATCGCCAGCCCATCATCGGCTGGATGGAAGACCTGGAAAACATGGATGTTGAAGATATGCGCAACTGGTACCGGACATGGTACGCGCCCAACAATGCCACCCTGGTCGTGGTTGGTGATGTCAAGGCAAAAGATGTGTTCGCACTGGCGAAAAAGCACTTTGGCCCGTTAAAACCGTCGGATATTCCCCAACTCAAACCGCGCCGGGAAGTACAGCAATATGGCACCCAGCGCGTGCAGATAAAAGTGCCGGCCAAGGTTCCGTTCCTGGTGATGGGATTCAAGGTGCCTGTGCTGAAAACCGCGGAAGATGCTGCAGACACGTATGCACTCGAGTTGCTGGCCGGCTTGCTCGATGGCGGCAACAGCTCGCGTTTCTCGAAGAACCTGGTGCGTGGCAGCCAGGTGGCCGCCAGTGCCGGTGTAAGTTACAGCCTGTATTCCTTGCATGACAATCTGTTCACGCTATCAGCGATCCCCGCTGATGGTGTCAGCAGCGAGGAAATGGAGCAGGCCTTGCTGGCTGAAATCACGGCGCTGCTGGAGCAGGCACCGACAGAGCAGGAGATGTCGCGGGTAAAAGCACAGGTGGTGGCTTCGTCCGTATATGAACAGGATTCAAATTTTTATCAGGCCATGAAAATCGGTATTCTCGAAACGGTAGGGCTTGGCTGGCGTACAGCTGATGATTACGTTGAGCGGATCAACGCCGTGACAGCTGAACAGGTGCAGCAGGTTGTGAAAAAATATTTAATAAAGGAGTATCTCACGGTCGCCGAATTGGTTCCGCAACCAACCGAAACTAGTATGTCGGTCAGTGCAGAGGGGATGAGTCATGCGCACTAGTTTAGTACCGGTTATTTTGTTGCTAATGAGCCTGTTCGCAGGCAATGCTGTGGCATTACCTGACATCCAGGCATGGACAGCAGAGAAAGGTGCCAGGGTTTATTTTGTACAGAACATGATGTTGCCAATGGTTGATGTGCGCATCGTGTTCGACGCGGCCGGTGCCCGTGATGGTGACAAACCCGGGCTTGCCGTATTGACCAACGGCCTGCTGGCAGAAGGCGCTGCAGGAAAAGATGCGCAACAGCTGGCGGAGAGTTTTGAATCGGTCGGGGCACAACTGGATAACGATTCGTTGCGTGATATGGCCTACATAGGTGTGCGCACGCTGACCGAAGAGCAGTATATGCGGGCAGCGATCAATACACTTACAGATGTGTTGACTCGCCCGGATTTTCCCGAAGATGCATTTAATCGTGAACTTGCGCGCATGAAGGTGGCACTGAAAGCGAGCAAACAGTCACCTTCAGACATCGCAAGCAAGGCTTTTTACAAGGCGATATACGGCGACCACCCCTACGCCTCTCCGACCGATGGCACTGAAGAAAGCCTTGAACTGATAACGCTGGATGATATCAAGGCTTTTTATAACAGGTACTATGTTGCCAACAATGCAGTGATTGGGATCGTGGGAGCTGTTGACCGCAGCAAGGCAGAGGAAATAGCAAACACGCTGGTGGCGAACTTGCCGTCTGGGGAGAGGGCAGATCCATTGCCTGCGGTGCAGGAAGTTATCAGCCCGAACACGGTAAGAATCGATTTCCCATCACGACAAAGCCATATCTATGTCGGTCAGCCCGGAATGAAGCGCGATGATAAAGATTACTTCAAGTTGTATGTTGCCAATCATCCATTCGGGGGTAGCGGTTTTGCATCGCGCCTGGTGCAGGTAGTGCGCGAAGACCGCGGCCTGGCCTACAGTGTGCACAGTTATTTTTCACCGATGCGTGAGTTGGGCCCGTTCACCATGGGGCTGCAAACCAAGGCCGAGCAAACCGATGAGGCCCTCTCCCTTATTCGTACGGAACTTAACAACTACATCAAGGAAGGCCCTGACAAGGATGAATTCGAGGCAAGCATTAGTAATATAACCGGTGGCTTCCCGCTGAATTTTGACAGTAACAGCAAGCTGCTGGGTTATCTCGCCTTGATCGGTTTCTATGATTTACCACTGGATTATCTCGATACCTATGTCGACAAGATACGCGATATTGATCTTGATGATGTCAGAGAGGTACTGCAAAGACGTCTGCACCCGGATTCCATGGTGACAGTCATCGTTGGTAATGGCAACGGTGTCAATCAGAATGACAACCAGGTCAGCACCGCGGCGAATGAGTGAGGGCTGATGAATGAATCGGGGCAGGGCCAGCTACGTATTATCGCTGGCAAGTGGCGCAGCCGAAAAATTTCCTTTCCGGACCAGGCGCAGCTAAGGCCGACACCCGACAGGGTGCGTGAAACCCTGTTTAACTGGCTGCAGGCGGATGTGCCTGGCAGTGTTTGTCTGGACCTGTTTGCCGGCAGTGGTGCACTGGGATTCGAGGCCGCTTCAAGAGGGGCTGCCAGAGTGACCATGGTCGAGCAGGATAAAAACAATTTTTCTGCACTGGAATCAAATACCCGCTTGCTCGATGCTGATAACATCGACTGCGTGCTGTCTGGTGCTGTGCTCTGGCTTGAGGGCAATATGGACAAATACGACCTGGTATTTCTTGATCCACCCTACAAGTCGGATTTGCTCGAGCGGTGCTGCATGTTGCTGGAACGGCGGCAAAGCTTGCGAGAACATGCGAAGATATATATTGAAC
>JAASSE010000086.1 GCA_021768055.1 Gammaproteobacteria bacterium
ATTGTGATTGCGCATGATGCGTGCGGCAGCTGATGCGTCTTCATAATCGGGTATGGTGTACACCTTGTCAGTCATGATATTGGAAATCGGGGTGCCTTTTTTATCGGTTGAGATCAGGTCCGATGCGGATACCACGCCCAATGCCTCCTGGTCACTGGATACAACCGGAATCATGCGAACCCTGTGCTTGGTCATCTTGCCTTTAAGGAATTCAACGGTATGGTGAGGCTGGGCTGTCACAACGCCTTTAGTCATCAGGTCCTGTACTTTTACATTCATGGAAAACTCCGTGTCTGGCTTGCCGATTTAGATATTCTCTTACTGTGAGCCATCATAAGTTGATCTAACTCAAGGAGTGGACGGGTAAACACGGGATCATGGCCCGGGACTTCTGACATGGACCGGCTGGCCCATGCAGTTTTCCGTAAAACAGTTTTGTGTTTATACTGGACAATAGCAAGCAAACCGCAAGGAACACCGCGTTATGTCGTCAAAGCAATTCCTCTTCCGCCTGATTACCGGCCTTGTCCTTCTCACGCTGGCACAGTCTGCTTGGGCTGAAGCTGAATCAGCGAATAAAGCCTATCTGGTGGAGATTGACGGCTCCATCGGTCCGGTCACCCAGGAGCTGATCGAACGCGGGATAGATAACGCAGAATCCGATCATGCCGTCATGGTTATTTTGCAAATGAACACACCCGGCGGTCTCGATCACTCCATGCGTGAAATTATCAAGGCAATTCTCGGTGCGCATGTTCCCGTAGTCACGTATGTCTCGCCGCAGGGCTCGCGTGCTGCCAGTGCTGGTACCTACATTCTCTATGCCAGCCACGTTGCCGCAATGGCTCCCGCGACCAACCTGGGTGCAGCAACACCTGTGCAAATCGGTGGCTTGCCGGAAATGCCGACCGAACCAGCACAGAAGAATGGTGAAAAAAATGGCGACGACGCAAAAACCAGCATGCAGCAAAAAATCATCAACGATGCGACTGCCTACATCAAGGGGCTGGCCAAACTCAGGGGACGCAACGAAGTATGGGCCGAAAAAGCGGTCCGCGAAGCGGCCAGTCTGACAGCTGAGGAAGCACTGGAACTAAATGTCATCGACCTGGTAGCAGATGATCTCAACGCACTGCTTAAACAACTCGATGGCCGCGAAGTCGATGTCAAGGGACGGAAGGTAACACTTGATACCGATGCATTAATCATTGAACGGATCATACCGGACTGGCGATCCAGTTTGCTGGGTATCATCACCAATCCCAATATCGCCTACGTGCTGATGCTGGTCGGCATTTATGGATTGATCATCGAATTTTCCAACCCGGGCATTATCCTGCCCGGCGTTATCGGTACCATTTGCCTGTTGATGGCGCTGTATGCCTTCCAGGTGCTGCCAATCAATTATGCCGGGTTGGCGCTACTCGGAATTGGTCTGGCATTTATGATCTCGGAAATATTTGTCACCAGTGGCGGTATACTCGGTTTCGGTGGCGTGGTGGCGTTCACGGTCGGCTCCATTATGTTGTTCGATGATGAATATATCGCCGTGTCTATTCCATTAATCGGTGGAACTGCACTGGTTGCTGGCGGATTCATGCTGTGGATACTCAGGCGCTTTTCCACACTCAGACACAAGCAGGTTGTCAGTGGCGCAGAATACATGATCGACCGCACAGGATATGTACTGGAAGATTTTACCGGCCGCGGTCGATCATGTATTCTGCGCGCTGGACAAGTAATTCGTGTCACCAGTATTGACAAACTGGTTTTGAAAATTGAACCGGTGGAAAACTCCACCAGCGAGGAATGACCATGTACATGCTCGAATACATCGCTCCACTATTCCTGTTATTAGCGATCATCATCTCCGCGATACGTATCCTTAATGAATACGAGCGTGGTGTCATTTTCTTTCTCGGGCGCTTTCAAAAAGTGAAGGGACCCGGCCTGATCATCGTAATTCCATTGATTCAAAGGATGGTGCGGGTTGACCTGCGAGTTGTCACCTATGATATTCCTACACAGGATGTCATTTCCCGTGACAACGTAACCGTGCACGTTAGTGCCGTGCTCTATTTCCGCGTGGTCGACCCTGAACGCGCCATCATCCAGGTTGAACATTATTTCAATGCGACCAGCCAGCTGGCGCAAACCACGCTGCGCTCTGTACTCGGCCAGCACGACCTCGACGAAATGCTTTCGCAACGCGACAAGCTCAATGTTGATATCCAGAACATCCTCGATGAACAAACCGCATCGTGGGGCATCAAGGTTACCAACGTGGAAATCAAGCACGTCGATCTTAATGAAAGCATGATACGTGCTATTGCCAAGCAGGCGGAAGCCGAACGCGAACGCCGTGCCAAGGTCATTCATGCGGAAGGCGAGTTGCAGGCTTCTGAAACACTGTTGCAGGCAGCGAACGTGATGTCACAAAATCCACAAACCCTGCAATTACGTTACCTGCAGACCCTCAACGATATATCCAGTGAAAATTCTTCGATGATTGTGTTTCCTCTGCCACTGGAAATCTTGAAGGCGCTTGAGAATATCGTGCCCGCGAAGAGTGAGTAGGCCTGAGTGGTAGCCGATGTGGGAACAGCGAAAGCGGATTGACCTATGGGCGGGGTAGCTGGCTTACTGGTGTTGTCAGCTCCGCCGCTTTATCAGGTTCGCCAGGACCACCACGGTCAAGGTCAAGCTCATCGCCAGTAGTATCGCGGACAGCACAATCAGCGCTTCCGCCATGGTGATACCGAACAGCAGCTCCGGGGTATAACCGCAGGCCTCCCATACCTTGAACAGGGCAGGGAACCAGACATCCAGTTGAAACCAGGTTGGCATGGCGAGGTCCATTTCACAACTGCCGAAGACAAAACCACGCTCGGTGCCGAGCAGCTGATACGAACGCTCGAGCAAACCGGCCATCACAATGGTAGCCAGGGCGTGCATGGAACAGTTAAACCAGGCATTGCGCACGAGCAGAGCCAGTACTGCCAGCAGAATGAAACCGGCAACCCAGATACGCACATGTATGCACAGCAGGCACGGCAGTTGCTGCAGGCCATGCTGGTAGTAAAGGGCGACACCCTCCATTGACAAACCCAGCACCAGTAAGGCCAGCCAGTACCAGCGGCTTTCGCCAATGTGAGATAAACTGTTAAACATAAGTCAACGCTGCGTCATGGCAAATAGCTGCAGAGTCTATCATGTGTAGTAAATGACTATGGGTGATACGATGAACGTAAACGATTACAGATTTGGCCGCATCGTCATCGACGGTTCCAGCTACAGTTCAGATGTCATTATCATGCCTGACAAGGTCATTGACGGTTGGTGGCGCAAGCAGGGACACGAGCTGCAGATCGAGGACCTCAACGATGTGATGCCGGCTTCACCGGATATTCTTGTCATCGGTACGGGCTGTTTCGGTAACATGCGCGTACCCGAAGAAACCGTTACTTTTCTTGAGAAACATGGCATCACCGTCAAACAGGCAAAAACAGGCGATGCCGTCAGGCTGTTTAACGACTTACAGAAGGAGTGCGCGAACATCGTCGCAGCACTCCACCTGACCTGTTAGCCGGTAATGGGTCAATCACTGACAGGTGTGCCTTTAAACCCTGTGGCAGCTACCACGCCCGCCAGTATCAGTCCCAGTAGCAGCAGTATCGGTCCAAGGCCGAGGCCCAGTAACTGACCGGCCCAGGGCAGCTGGAATATCACCACCAGGTAGAGCAAACCGGAGTGTAGTACGGTACCCAGAATAAACGCCCAGCTGATCAGTTGCTTGAGCAATGCGCTTGCAGATATAAAACACAACACCAGTCCTACTGCAATGTTCAGCAGTGATTCCAGGTTGCCATGGGCATGCGGTCCGCCCTTGATTTCATTGACGACATTGACCTGGTTCAGGTAGGTATTGATTGCCAGGATACCTGCGGTATTGGCTTTCGCAATGGCATCAGCGGGCAGGGGCTCCAGGTCCTGTTCGAAATCATTGCTTTCCAGCAGCTGCAATTTACCTACGGCCTCCTGCTTGCTTCCTGTGCTGGACATTACATCCGGGTAAACAAATTCGACCATGTATGGCCCGAGTGCTGCGGTTAGCAACAGAAACAGAAACCCGAATACGATATTTTTCTTACCAATCATGTCAATCACCCCCAGTGATGGCTGCTGTTAAGCATAGTCTCCGATAATTAGACTAAATGAGTCGCGTTACTAATTAAACACACGTTCAGGTGGTAAATTTACTTTTTCAGTGGCAGGTCTTGAAATTTTTTGCAGGCGGCATCATTCTAGTGGCATGTCGCCAAAGCACATCATTGCGGGGATGGTTCTTCAGCTGGTTTTGATATCCGGCGGGCACGCGGTTGCTGATGAGTATGCGCACCAGCGTCAGCAATTGATGGCCGAAATAGAAGATGATGTCAAAAGAACCGCCAGGTACATCGACAGGAAATCATTCGATAAACGCGTGATGCAGGCCATGGATACGGTACCGCGCCACAAGTTTGTACCATCACACCTGCGTTCAAGGGCATATGAAAACAGGCCTCTGCCAATAGGTTACGGCCAAACCATATCGCAACCCTATATCGTTGCGCTAATGACTGATCTGTTGCAACCCCAGCCGGACCATAGTGTTCTCGAGATTGGTACCGGCTCGGGTTACCAGGCGGCCGTGCTGTCGCGTTTGGTAGAGAGCGTTTACAGCATTGAGATTATTGAAGAACTGGGCAAGTCATCGACGCAACTGCTTAAACGTATCGGTTACGACAATATCAAAACACGTATTGCAGATGGCTATGACGGATGGCCGCAACATGCGCCATTCGACAGCATTATCGTAACTGCAGCCATCAGCCATATACCACCGCCATTGGTACAGCAGCTGAAAAAAGGCGGTCGCATGGTGATTCCTGTTGGTACTCGATTCCAGACGCAGTATCTGACCCTGGTTGAGAAAGACATGCAGGGCTTTATTACCACCCGACAGTTGCTGCCGGTACAGTTTGTACCATTCACTGGCGGTCACTAGTGTCATCGCTGACAACTGAGCACATGCCGACGCCACCATTGGCGTCTATTTTTATCCTGTCCGCATCGGCCCTGGCATATGAAGTCTTGCTGGTAAGGCTGTTTTCAATAATTCACTGGCACCATTTTGCATTCATGGTTAT
This sequence comes from Gammaproteobacteria bacterium, assembly GCA_021768055.1. GTDB lineage: Bacteria > Pseudomonadota > Gammaproteobacteria > SZUA-229 > SZUA-229 > JABDQW01. Next base: position 5,190 of record JAASSE010000086.1, read on the forward strand.
CAGCATAGCCTTGCTGGGTTATGGCGCCAGTGGCAGTCTTATTACGGTATTCCGCCAGAGATTGCTCGATAATTTTGACAGGGTGTTTGTTGCCAATGCATTACTGTTCGGCATTTCTTCGATCGCATGTTTTATTGCGGTGCAGCAGCTACCTTTTAATGCGCTGGAAATCTTGTGGGACAGCTCACAGTGGCAACGCCTGTTGTTAACTTATTTATTGTTAACGTTGCCATTTTTCTTTGTTGCCAATGCCATTGCGCTCACCATGATGCGCTTCCATGAACGCATTCCGCTGGTATATGGCGTTGACCTGATTGGCGCCGGTATCGGCGCTGTACTCATTATGGGGCTGCTGCAACTGTTTCCGCCTGACAATGTGTTGAGGCTGCTGGCTATCAGCGGTATTGCGGCAGGTTTTTTTGCACTGCGTAATCTCGGTAACAGGCAAAGACAGCTGGCAGCTTCGGCATTGCTGGTGTGCATGCTTGCTATTCTGTTCATACCGCAAAGCTGGGTTGATTTGCGCCTGTCAGAATACAAGGGACTTGAACAAACACTGCTGATAAAAGATGCCC
>JAASSE010000087.1 GCA_021768055.1 Gammaproteobacteria bacterium
GGGCGGGATCCTGCATGTGCTGTGATCTGTATTCATCCCAAACATGCTGTTCAGCATCGCTCAACGTATGCTGGAAGTTACGCGCACGGTAGCGAAACAGCATTTCCGGAATCCTGTCGTCTTCAAATGCCAGCTCAAGTGACGCCAGCTGCTCCGGCGGGGTCTGCAGGATGCGCTGCATGCGCTCGGCATCGCTGTTGCTGAAAAAGCCCCCGGAATACAGCTGTGCATCCGGGTCTGTTATGGCTGGGAATTGCTGCTGACCGAATACCTGATGCGTTTTGGGTTCGAGCGCATCGATATGCGCCAGTAACTGCTCGCGGTGTTGCAGGCATTGTTCGACATCGATGGACAGTCTTTCGGCAGTGGCGGCATCCATGGTTTTCAGGGGCGCCACGACAGGGCACTTGTTCAGGTGAACGGTTTTCAACGGCACGCGTTCAACATCCTCTGGCAACTCTTTCGCCGGTGTAAACAGGCTGCCGGCAATCTCGTCGGCATCAAAGCTTATGTACTGGTCCGGACTGATGGACAGGTCATACACGATGATGCCGTTCTTGTTGATGGGGTGGCGCGTGATCGGCATCACCATCGCGATGGAGTGCCGTTGCTTGGAGTATTTTGACGATACATGCAGTACTGCATCACGTGTGCGCAAGTTCAGCTGTTTGGCGGCTTCATCTTTTCTGCGCAACTTGTAGATAAAGTCATACAACCGGGGCTGCTTATCGCGAATCAGTCGTGCAACACCGATGGTGGCATAGACATCGGACATGGCGTCGTGCGCTGCCGTGTGACTGATGCCGTTCGCGGCGGTGATTAACTCCAGCCTGTTGCTGGCGTTGCCCTCGTCATCAACCGGCCACTCGATACCGTCCGGCCTGAGCGCGCGCGTGAGCCGTACCATATCGATGATGTCCCAGCGGGAATTACCGTGTTGCCATTCGTGTGCATAGGCATTGTAGAAATTGCGGTATAGCGTGAAACGGGTGAATTCATCGTCAAAGCGGATGTTGTTATAACCGGCAATGCAGGTGTTCGGCGTGGCGAATTCCTGGTGGATGGCGGCGATGAATTCGGCTTCGATGAGGCCTGCCTGCAGGGCTTTTTGCGGCGTGATGCCGGTGATCATGCAGGCCTTCGGGTCGGGCAGCATATCATTGGCCGGCTTGCAGTACAGCGTGAGCGGATCGCCGATAATATTGAGGTCTTCATCCGTGCGAATGCCTGCAAACTGGGCGATGCGGTCATAGCGTGGGTCTATGCCGAAGGTTTCGTAGTCGTACCAGTAGATTGAATTGCTCATGATCAGGTGGTGAGTCTTCTATATATATCGGAGACCTTGAGCGGCAGTGTCGCGACATTGTCAATCACGGTGTAATTGGCGGCGCCGTACATATGCGGCAGGTAGTCACGGGCTTCCTCGTCGATGGTAATGCAAAAAGAATGGATGCCGTCACGCCGTGCCTCGAACAGGGCCTGGCGCGTGTCCTCGACGCCGTAGTCACCGCGGTAGGTATCGTAATCGTCCGGCTTGCCGTCCGACAGGGTGATCAGCAGTTTGGTGCTAGCCTCGACTTCGCTGAAATGCCGGATTACATGGCGTATGAATACACCCATGCGAGTGTAATCATACGGCTGAATATTGCTGATGCGTGCTTTTACTTCCTCGTCATAAGTATCGTCAAATGCCTTGATCCTGAAAAGTTCGCAGCGTTTGCGCGTCATACCGGAGAAACCGTAGATTGCATAGCGGTCACCAAGAATTTCGATAACTTCCGACAACAGGATCAATGACTCGCGCTCTGCCTGGTTGATCCATCCCTTGGTTGAGCCGCTCATGTCGACCATGAAGATAACTGCAACGTTGCGTTCTTCCTTGTGCATCTTGGTAAATAACCGATTTGTCATTTCCATGCCGCTTTTTACATCGGCATGGGCTTCGACGACAGCATCAATGTCTACATCATCACCATGCGGCTGTCGCTTCAACAGTTTGTCTTCACCGCGCAGGTATTCAAATGTATTGCGCAGGCTTTTTAACAGTCCGCTGTGTTTATTTAATGTATCTTCAACGAAGCTGTCATACAGAGGTTGCACCTCGATCTCCCGCAGCACGCACCAGTTTTTATGGTAATGCTGGCGTTTGTAATTCCATTCGTTATACAGCTGTGCACCTTCTTCATGGTATGTGCCCTGCCAGACATCCTCCGGTTTCAGGCCGCTGTCAAATACCGAAAGGTCATATTCACCCGGGCCTGCGGCGACGAGATATTCCGGCGGGACTTCGCCGAAATCTATGATGATCGAGCGCATCAGTTGCCTGACGTTTTCAGGTGGGGCAATCAGGTCGCCTTCGTATTCCAGCTGGCTGTTGCTGGCGGACAGCGGCTCGTTTTCATTTTTCTTCTTGAGTCCGAATTCCGGCTTACCGCCGGCTTCGGGTTTGTCTTCAGCTTCGCTCACCCGGTCGAGTTCACGGGTCAGCTCACTCAAGGCAACACGAAACAATACCTTTTCTCTTTCGATGCGCCTGTTCATGGTTTCGATCACCGCACCGATGTTGATCATGCCCTGGTAGCACCTGCTGACAGGGGAGTCTTTATGAGATACCTTTTTTAATACATCCAGTGTGGTATTGACGTCGGCACCGGGGGCGGACAGGGCGTCGATAATATCCGTTGGCAGGGTGTCTGCTTCTGCCGTCATCTGCTTGTCACGCAAGGCCTGCATCTGGCGATGCAGGCCGGGCAGTTCCCGTTTTATGCAGGCATCCAGTCGGATCGTTTCCAGTGAGCTGAACTTCATCAGGTCGGTGTCATCCAGGCGTGACAGGTCAGTCCTGAAAGTGCCGAAGTGGATCTGTGCCCAGTGGTGCGCAACCGTGGCCTTGTATAACAGAAAGTTGTCCTTCTCATCGGAAAAGACTGCCATCACAGGGGGTAGATAAATGGTCTCGGTGTCGGTGTAGGTGTGCTCGGCAGATTGCAGTTTCAACTTCCTGCCGGAGAGGCCATGAAGAAAAGGCAGCAGTACACTGACTTCTTCATCAAACATCGAGCCGTGTGCGCGTTCATGCGCGGTGCTGATAAAGTGGTCCAGATCGCGGATGACCGACATTGCCGGGAACAGGCCCTTGCGATCGTAAATGTCCGTTGCTGTCATGGCCCATTCTTCGACCATGTCCGTGTCCGTGGCTTCAAGCGCATACACGCAGTTGCAGGCAAGCTGGTAGGCGAGCTCGATGTTGGTGTCTGCTACCCGTTTTACCAGGTTAAGAATGTACTTCTGCTGGTGGCGCGGCAGGGTGACGATCTGTTCAGCAGGTAGTTCGTTTTTTACAAACGAGAATTCAACTTCAAGATACTCGTCCAGGATCTCGATGATCTGCTCTTTGCTGAGCGGTTCGTGTTTCATCTCAGAATAGTGATGATGATAACTCGCTCATGGCAACCAGCATGTCGTGATCATCCGTAATCGACTGGGCAATGGCAGTTTCGCAAGCAATGATCGGGCTGATGCCATCATGAATCAGTTTCGCGGCATGCACCAGCAAGCGGGTGGATGCACCTTCATCCAGACCGCTGCCTTTCAGATCGCGCGTCATGTGAGCGAACTTGACCAGCAGGCGTGCAGTTTCGGCATCAATGTCCGTTTCCTGGATAATGATTTCAGTTTCAAGCTCTGGATCCGGGTAATCAAACTCGAGTGCAACAAAACGCTGGCGTGTACTTTGTTTCAGATCTTTCATCACGCTCTGGTAACCCGGGTTATAGGAAATCGCCAGGCAAAACTCCGGTGGTGCTTCTAGCAATTCGCCGATCTTTTCCATCGGCAGTACACGGCGGTCATCCGCGAGTGGGTGGATCACTACCGTGGTGTCCTTGCGGGCTTCGACAATTTCGTCGAGATAACAGATGGCGCCGTGGCGTACGGCACTCGCCAGCGGGCCATCAACCCAGGTGGTTTCACCGCTGGTAATCAGAAAACGGCCGACCAGGTCTGAAGCCGTCAAGTCATCATGACACGACACCGTAATCAACGGCCGTTTCAGGCGCCAGGCCATGTGTTCCATGAAACGGGTTTTACCGCAGCCGGTCGGACCTTTTAACAGAACAGGTAGCTGCTGTTTGTAGGCAGATTCGAACACACTGATTTCTTCACCGATTGGCAGGTAATAGGGTTCGTCCTTGATAAAGTGTTCTTCGGGTTTTAATACCTTGGTTTTCATGATGTCTTTAGTGTCTTTTTACAGCTGATACCTATTTGAGCAAAACACGGGCATGTTGTCGAACCACGCCGAATTGATACCGTGCTACCAACTTCATAACCGTTGTTGTTACTGTATATAATTATTTTTCAGCCCAAGGTAGACTGCGCGAACGATAAATAGAGGTGTGTGATGGAAGCCAGTGAAGTAAAAAAATGTATTGAAGACGGTATCCCGGGTGCGGAAGCAACGGTGACCGCTGACGGTACGAAGTTTACTGCCATTGTGGTATCAACCGAGTTTGAAGGTAAAACCATGATCGCCGAACACAAAATGGTTTATGCCACGGTTGATGAGCACATCAAGAGCGGTGCGATTCATGCACTCAATATCAAAGCGTATACACCGGAAGAGTGGGCTGCCGAAAAATCGGCGTCTTGATCAGTTAGCTGTTTAGCTTGAATACCGTTTTGCGTAATCACTGTTGCGCACAACCGGCTCAATGATTTTCAGCATCTCAGGAAATACTTTCGGGCTGGCGGCGATGATGTCTCCGGTTTCGAGGTAACCGTCTTTACCATAAAAGTCGCTAACGATACCGCCGGCCTCCCGGACGATGAGCGCACCTGCGGCGATGTCCCATGCGTTTAAATTGAATTCCCAGAATCCGTCAGCACGTCCCGCCGCTATCCAGGCCAGGTCCAGTGCCGCGGAGCCGGGACGGCGGACACCGGCAGCCGGTGCCATCAGCGCCTTCATGGTTTCCAGGTAGGTATCGAGGTAGCTTTGATCGGTGTAGGGAAAGCCGGTACTGAGCAAGGCGCCTTTTAACCCGGTATGGCCGGAGACACGAATGCGTTTTTCGTTGAGTTGTGCACCTTCACCGCGTGCTGCAGTAAACAGTTCCTGTGATAACGGGTCGTAGATGACGGCTGCTTCGAGGCGGTTTTTATGTTGCAGTGCGATGGAAACAGCGAATTGCGGGAAGCCGTGCAGATAGTTGGTCGTGCCATCGAGTGGGTCGATGATCCATTGGTATTCCGCGTTCTGGTCATGAATACCGCTCTCTTCGGCAAAAAAGCCATGATCCGGGTAAGACTGTTTGAGGGTGTCAATGATGGCCGCTTCGGCCTGATGGTCGACTTCAGAGACGAAATCATTGCTCTTTTTGCTGGCAATAGTGAGCCGGTCCAGCCGGTCCATATTGCGCACAATTATATTTCCGGCCGCGCGCGCTGCGCGAACGGCAATGTTTACCATCGGATGCATGACAGATTATTAAAGAACGGTTTAACTGAGGCGCGAAGCATAGCAGAATACAATTGAACATGAAAACAGACTGAACCATTATGCTAGATAAAACGCGCATCGTGCTGGTGAACACATCACACCCGGGTAATATCGGCGCTGCTGCGCGCGCGATGAAAAACATGGGCCTGTCGAGGCTCTACCTGGTTTCGCCGCAACAGCATCCTGCGGAGGAAGCCTACGGCCGTGCCGCAGGTGCGGCTGATGTGCTGGGCAGAGCAGTTATAAC
>JAASSE010000088.1 GCA_021768055.1 Gammaproteobacteria bacterium
AGGTTTATGGAAACATAAATGACTGCATATTATCAAGACAACCAGAAAGGGTTCAGGATTCCTTACAGATTTCTGAAGGTCGGCTTTGGGTCGTTAGCGGACATTCATCTGCTATCAAATTTGATTTGTTTTATGGATGTATCAGCTACTGGTATCGATGGCGGGTTTTTTTTCGATTGTGTCCGTTACAGGACTTTCGACCACTTTCAGCATTTCCGCCTGTGGCGATTCTTCGATGATGCCCGAGGGATTGGTAAAGCGATCATTCATGGTTTGTACAAACTCGCTGGCATCCGAGGCAACGCCTGCCAGTATGCGACGTGCACGCGATGACCAGCCAGAGGGTGCCGGTTGGAACACGCTGCGCGATGAGCGCGTGTTTCTGAGGAAGGCCTGTTTGATGTTGCCTGCGAGGATTTCCGTTTCCATGTGACGGGCTACGCGCCTTGCCATGAACCCGCGCATGGTAAAGTGAATGGTACTAACGACGATAACAATCGCTACGGCCTTTAATGTGGACACGACCGGTGCAGTGGTGAAGTCAAAACTGAACAGGCCCCACAAGTTGATCCAGTTACTGATCACTGCCATAACCACGAGTATCGAGCCGATCACGGCCGCGTCACCGGCCAGAACCAGTTTCATCCAGCGACTCATCGCTGCTCTGACCTTTGGCACAACCGTGGTTTCAATATCGCTGGCGATGTGGTCGAGTGCGCCAATGATCCGGTATGAGCGCTCTACTTCTACCTGGTGAATGCGTTCATTTATTTCGGCGAGATCAGTATCGCGTTTTGATTCAAAACGCTTGCGCACTGTTTCATCATCAATCGGAACCGCAGCTTCTTCATTATAAATTGCATAGAAGCGGCCTGCAGTCAGGCCTTTCTGCGCCAGTGCGCGCTGCCAGGCCGCAACCACATCCTCAGGGTTGTCTTCCTTGGCTGCGGTATCTATCTGGTTCAGGATATAAAGAAATTTCTCTGAATCATTACGCCGTATGGTATCGCCGACAAGATGATCCAGCGTGTCGTGCATTGCACCCGGCTCCGGGTGCCTGGCATCGAAAAACACCAGCACAAGATCGGAAATATCAATGATGTGATTGGTCAGGCGCAAGGTTGCATTGCGTTGATCATCGGCATCAAACCCCGGTGAATCGATCAGTATCTTGCCGCTGACTTTCTCCGAGTCGGAGGTTTTCATTTGCAGGTAGGCATCTATGCGACGGCCTTCGCCTTCTGCTACCTTATCGATCTCATCGCTCATCTGGTAGAAAGGAAAACGCGGATCGGAATCGAGCGCGACACCGGGCAATACCCGGCTTTCCTGCTGCGCCGAGTAACATATCACTGTGAACTTGTCATCAACCGCCTGGTTTCCCGTTGCTTGAAGTTTCTGGCCGAGGAAATGATTGATGAAGGAGGACTTGCCTGCTGAAAAAGTTCCGAGCACGGAAATCATTGGCCACCAGGGTATACGTGTCGCGTAGGATTCGCTGGTCTTGAGCAAACCCATACGATAGGCAATGCGATCAAGCTTCTTGAAACGAACGACTGCATCCAGCAACAGCGGATTCTCATTTTCCAGGTGAGATTCCAGCTTGGCCAGTCGTTCGCGAATTGCTTTATCAGCTCTGGCCAGCATGATCAGTTCCCTCGCGGATGGTTTCAGTTACCTGGGGCTGCAAGATCAGGATTTGTCCTCACCGGTAGCGGTGGTGAGGGCATTGGCTGTACATAAATCGGCTGGCCTGCATCCATCGGCAATGGCGGCAACGGACTCGAGTAGGAATCCGATGTAAACGGCATCGCATCCCTCATAAAGCCAAACGGGCCACCGGACATGGTGCGGTTCAACCCACCTACGTCACGCTGCATGCCATAAACCGCGCGGTTCATGTTATTCATCGTTTGGGTCATATGCGCGAGGTTATTGCTCATCGGCTTCATGGTTTCCATCTGGTAAGACATGGTACGGATGTTTCCTGACATATTACGCATATCATTAGACATATCACGCATATCCGTGGTCACCTTGGGCGTGGCATCGGATACGATCGTCGCCATCCGCGTCACGCTGTGCGAAAGCACGGCAATATCGTGGGTCAGGTGATAAATCAGGTAGAAGCCGTAACCGGCCAGAAGAATGAAGGCAAACATGGTCGGGTAGACCACCATTTCCCAGCGGCGTGCACTCTTGTCAAACGTATCGGCGAGGCGGCCCAGTGCAGCATCCGGATCTGTGACGTAACCCTGGCTGAGGATTCTTTCAGAAGCAGCAACCTTGGCTTTTGATGCTTTTTGCTTGACCTCCTTGACGCCTTCCGGTGTTTCTGCTGTTTTTTTCTTGATGATGTCCTCAGCAACGTGCAATTTCCTGAGTTCTTCAATCGCTTTTTTCTTCTCGGCGGCGGTAGTGGCGCCGGTGATGACTTCATCGAGCGCGCGCTTTTCTTCCTCCACGCTCATGTTTTTCTTGAAAATGCTGGTGGCCGCGGCCTTTTCATGTTCAGTCAGGGCTTCAGGCTTCGACTCCGCTTTTTTTGCGGCGGCCGGCTTACTGTCTGCGGTCTTTTTCGCAGTCGATTCAGACTTGGCCGCGGTGGTTTTTGCGGCCGCAGGTTTGCTGCCCCCGGCTGTTTTCTTTACGGCTTCATCCTTGGCCTTGGTGTCGGGTTTGGCAGTCGATTCCGCTGATGATTTCTCATCAGAAGAAGCAGGTGGCTTCTTGTCATCAGCCATACTTAAAATTCGCCGGTAGCGCCTCGGTTCATAATATCAAGAATGATTTTTCTCACATTTTCAGCTTCTTCCTTAAGATCTGCTGGTAGTGGTTTCCCACCCCAGATCATGCCATCCATGTTCAGGGTGTACAGCCATAACTTGCCTTTCTTGTCCTCGATCAGTGTGATACGACAGGGCAGATAGCTTGAGAATGCGTCATTGTAGTCCAGCATGCGTGCTGCGGTGAGCGCATTACAAAACATGTATATTTTAACATACCGATAGGGCTGTTCGCTCATGGCTTCGACTTCCCTGTACAACGGGAGTTCACCGACATTTTTGAAGTTGTGCTCATTGGCTACAAACTTCATGGTTTCCTCAACATCCTCTGGTGTCATCCCCTCCGCCACGGGTATTTTCCACACTGTGGCCTCAGCCATACTGCCTGTCTCCACCAGTTTCTCGTACATTTCCAGGTACACATCCATGGACTTGTCTTCGAACTGGTTAAATGCCGCTACCGTGGGCTGTAACTGGATCATGGCGTATACCACGGCAATAACAGCCGCCAGGCCGATAAGGGCAAACAGGTTACGCAGTAAGTAATACATTAAATGGTCTCGTTATGATGATGTTTTGGAAGACGTAAGTAGTTGATTCAATTCTTTCGCCTTGGCTGAATCGAGCCGGCTCAACATCGGCAGCAGACTGCTGGCACGGCGTTTCTGGCCCAGTTTCACCAGTATAGCGGCAGCGTCAAAATAGGCGCCGGCAGCCTCCTTGCGCTTGCCCTGCCGCAGGTACACGTTACCCAGTTCACCGTAGGCATCATAATTATCACTTGAACGCGCTATCACTTCCTTATAATTCTTGATCGACGCTTCGATATTGCCGCGATGGTATTCCTTACGCGCATTGATCCAGATTTCACGCGTTGTCGTCGGCTGCGCCGGTTTGGTTTCCGGCTTTTGCATCGGTGGCGGCGGCATCATTTCCCGACGCATCGGCGGCTCCGGCATCATCGGCGGCATTTGCGGCCGGGCCGGCGGGGTCATTTCAGGTGCCATGGCCTGTGGCGGCATCTGCGGTCGTTCCGGTGGAGTCATTTCCGGTGCCATCATCTGTGGCGGCATCTGCGGCCGGGCCGGTGGAGTCATTTCCGGTGCCATGGCCTGTGGCGGCATCTGTGGCCGGGTCGGCGGGCGCATTTCAGGTGCCGGGGCGCTACGACGTGGCGGCGGCTGCACCTGGGGCACCGATACCGGGGGGGCGACTACAGCGGCAGGCTCACCGGCTTTTTCCACCTCGGTGGCGTCCACCTGGGCAACACGCTCTTCGTCATCACCGCTGTAAACCTCGATGTATTCCCGTACTTCGTCAAATTCTTCGGACAGATAGGTAATGACTTTGCCTGCCGGCGTATCTTCACCTGTCAGATTGTCCCAATAGACATAGGCATAGGTCAGTGCAAGCACAAATATAATGAGGATAATGTTACTGAATATCCATCTGATCAACTTCATAATCATCTCCACTATCAGTTGTTCGTTTCAGACCGGGATGAATACAATGAAACGCCGGCCGGATAACACGTCATCAATACAATATTTTTGCCAGGTTCTTCATCTCGCGAGCAGCCTTGCACTTCGGATCCTGCTCGAATACCGCCAGACCTTCACTGAATGAACGGCGGTAAGCCGTGCGCTGATATAAACGCACATCCAGATGATCAATATTCGGCAGCATCTGCAGCGCCTCTTCCGCTTCTCCTGTTTCGCGCACCCCGATGTGGGTATCCGCGCGATTGATAAAACCCAGTATTTCGGGTTTATTTTTCTTGTTGATTGCAGACATCACAATTTTTACAAAGCGTTGAGTCGACCAGATATCCGCCTGGCTGGGCTGCACCGGAATCAATATGCGCTTCGCCATCGATATTGCCGCTTCCAGTTGCGGCATATTGGTCGCACTGACATCGGCGATCAAATGCGGCTTTTTTTTGCCTTTACTCTTAACCAGTTGCTCGAGTTCTTCGATATCGTCGGACACATCGAACAATGGCCCAAAACCGTCTTCTTCGCGTATTTCAACGGTGTCCGTTAGCGTTGCCTGCGGATCCAGGTCGAACACACGCACACCGGCTTTATCATGTGCCAGCCAAACCGCGAGATTAAATGCTACTGTACTTTTTCCTGTTCCTCCTTTCAGGTTACCGATCACGGTCAACATTCAAAACCCCTTAATTTTCAGGCTTGGCTGCAGCTGATGATTTCGGTGTCAGCTCTGTCAGCTGCTTTTCAACGGACTTGTAATCCGAAGGTATAGCAAACATCGCCGGCTTGATTTTCTCAACCTTGATGTTGCGCAGTTCATCGACGGCGCCGCCTTCTGCCTGCTGGCGTACCACAATACCAAGTTTGGCGTCATACCACTGAACACCATGCACACTGCTGCCATCGGGCGCCATCACGATCATGTCTACTTTCCACACCTTGCGGCCGTCAAATTCCTGATCCTCCAGTATTTTCGCATCCAGTACAGTGCCGTCAGGATTTTCCTGGCGCAGCGGGATGCCGTACTGCTTGTCGATCCATTGAAATATGTGTTGGTCCTTACCATCAACCGCAAGGGTAATTAACCATTTGTCAGTCTTGCGCCCGTTGATGCTGGTTTGCTTCAGGCGCGTGCATTCTGCTTTGGGGAAATTGTCACAGGGCTGCGCCTTGGTATCGGCTTTCTTTGTTACTGGTCGCACCTGGTTTTCTGTCAGATCACGTTCGACGTATACCTTGCTCTCGGTATCCAGCCAGATGACCTTGTTTTTTTCGTTGTCGAATATCTGCACCATGGGTACACCCTGGTCCAGGTATTCAAACCGTACTTTGCCCTCATCCCAGAATATGCGGGCATGACTGATATCGCTACCTCGAAGCTGTACTGCATCGGCTGTAAATGAAACCGCTGTTACATTCAGCGAAAGGCATGTGC
>JAASSE010000089.1 GCA_021768055.1 Gammaproteobacteria bacterium
CCAATCGGAAGATAACGCACAAAGCCCTGGCGCATCTGCGCAACGTTAATGTCCAGCATCATCACCACAAACAGGAACAGCACCATCACCGCACCGACATAGACCAGCACTAGCACGATCGCGAGGAACTCTGCTTCGAGCAGCAACCACAATGCCGAGCAGCTGAAGAAACTCAGCACCAGGAACAGCGCCGAGTGCACCGGGTTGCGCGAGCTGATCACGCCCAGGCCTGCCAGCAACAACATGCCGGCGAAGAAATAAAATACCAGGTCAATAAAACTCATCGTTCGTTATCTGTAAGGCGCATCCGCCTGTTTGTTAGCAGCAATCTCTTCTTCGTACTTGTCACCGATCTCAAGCAACATATCCTTGGTCATGATATTGTCGCCACGCTTTTCGAAGTGGTATTCAAAAATATGCGTTTCGACGATTGAATCAACCGGACACGCCTCTTCACAAAAACCGCAGTAAATGCACTTGAACAAGTCAATGTCATAACGCGTAGTACGCCGGGTACCGTCTTCGCGCTCTTCGGAATCGATCGTAATCGCCAGTGCCGGACACACGGCCTCGCACAATTTGCACGCAATGCAACGCTCTTCACCGTTTTCATAACGGCGCAATGCATGCAGGCCACGAAAACGTGGTGACATCGGCGTCTTTTCTTCCGGGTACTGTATCGTGATCTTGCGCCTGAACAGATAGTGCCCGGTCACGTTCATACCCTTGAGCAATTCCCACAGGGCGAAGCTTTTAATGAACTGGCTGACTCTACTCATCCTGCACCTACACCGACCATGGCCCGACTTTCGCAACAACCATCACAGCTTCGACAAACAGCCACACGATCGTTACCGGGATAAAAACCTTCCAGCCCAGGCGCATGATCTGGTCATAGCGATAACGCGGGAAAGTTGCGCGGAACCAGAGGAAGCAGAATATAAAGAATGCTGTCTTGGCAAAGAACCAGAGCATACTGGTTTGCGCTAGCCAGGTACCTTGCGCAAAGGCAACACCTTCGAATGGTGACAGCCAGCCGCCGACAAACATGATCGCGACCAGTGCCGATATCAGGATGATGTTGGCGTACTCGGCGAGGAAGAACACCGCGAAGGCCATACCGGAATACTCGACATGGAAGCCGGCAACGATTTCAGACTCGCCTTCGGCGACATCAAATGGGGCGCGGTTGGTTTCCGCGACACCAGAAATAAAATAGACCAGGAACAATGGCAGCAGCGGCCACACGAACCAGCTGGACACGCCACCCGCCTGGCCTTCGACAATGGCGCCGACATTAAGGCTACCGCTGGCCATCAACACACCAACCAGCGCAAAACCCATGGCAATTTCATACGCCACGATCTGTGCCGCCGAGCGCAAGGCACCCATCATCGCGTACTTGGAGTTTGATGCCCAGCCGGCGATGATCACGCCGTAAACACCGATCGACGTCAGCGCCAGTATGTACAACAGGCCGGCATCCAGGTCGGTCAGCACCATGCCACGATCGAACGGTATCACCGCCCATGCCGCCAGCGCCGGGCCGATGGACAGAATCGGCGCGAACAGGAACAGGAAACGGTTGGCATTGGTCGGCACCACGATTTCCTTGAACATCAGTTTCACCGCATCGGCAATCGGCTGCAGCCAGCCACGCGGCCCGACACGGTTTGGCCCGATGCGTACCTGCATATAACTGATCACCTTACGTTCGGCATAGGTGGTGTAGGCCACTGCAAGCATCAACGGCAACACGATCAGGATGATCTTGAAGATTATTTCCAGGAACAGCTGCCAGCCTGGTGGGAACCAGTTCCAGATATCGAGGCTGAGACTTACAATGGAATCAATCACGGTAATCAGACCTTTTCGATAGCCACTTCGCCAAACGGATCACCGAGCAACTCACTGCCGATTACACCCATCGGGATCCATGCACTGCCTGCCGGCACGTTTTCATCGATCACCAGTTTCAGTATTGCACTGACATCACCCTGCTTCACATTAACACTGGTAACGTCTTCATCAAGCCCCAGCTTGGATGCATCGTCGGGATTGATGCTGACATCAAGAGTCAGGGCATCCTCTGTCTGTTGCAATGATGCTGCACGACGCACCAGCGCATCCGTTGCATAAATGGGCACATCAGCCGCGCGCATTAACTTGCTCCTGGTCGTAGCAAGTTTTATTTTTGGTACATCTGTAATCGTATTGCTGAGTTCGATGTCTTCACACTCGGCGCGTAATTCATCGCGCACCTGTTCAGATGATATTTGCTCAAAACCATCAAGCTTCAACATGTTGCCCAGCACGCGCAATATTTTCCATGCGGGCCTGGCTTCACCTGCCGGGCTGTTTGCGCCCTTGAAACTTTGCCAGGCACCTTCGGCATTAACAAAAGTACCGGATGTTTCAGTAAATGCTGCAGACGGCAGTATTACGCTGGCAACGTCTTCCAGTACCGGCGATCTGAAAGCCGTGATCGCTACTACCGATCTTGCATGCGTCAGTGCATTGGTCACTGAATGATTCCGCGCAATATCATGTTCAGGTTCGACATTAAGCAGAATAGCTGTCGATAAAGGCGCATCCGCAATTCCGTCAACATTCAATCCTGTTATACCCGTCTCCGTATTCGCGGCTCCGCGATGCGGTACCGCTCCTGCGAGCCAGGCACCAGCACTATTACAGCCATCGGTCAGATAACCGAAGATGCTGCCGGTCTGGCTGGCAATCGCCTCAGCCAGGGCACGCAACGCAGCAAAAGCAGGATGCATAACCGTCTGGCTGCCCAGTATCACGGTAGTGTTTTCGCCATCATTTAATTGCTGCACGATGACCTTGTGAGCATCAGTCGGTTTTGCCGATTTAACCGCATCTGCGATATACGCTGGCGCTGCATTGCCGGACGCCGCAAACGCAGCAGCAGCTATCGCAGCCAGTTCATGCGGCAGCTTCTGCTGGGCAACGGCAATATTGCTGGCAACCGGGAAGTTTAAATCGAATACTTTCGTATTAACAAAATGTATCGTAGCTCCGTTATTGACCGCGGCCTTGCGCAAGCGATGGTTAGCAATCGGCTGTTCCTTGCGTGTATTGGATCCGATCAGCAAGGCCGCATCCAGGTTCTCGATGTTGTCGAGATTCTGCCCCAGCCACGGCATCACCGGCGCAGCATCCTGATCGCTGAAATCGCACTGGCGCAAGCGATGATCGATGCTACCGCTGCCGAGCGCGCGTACCAGTTTCTGCAGCAGATACATTTCTTCCAGGGTTGAAGACGGGGAAACCAGTGCCGCCAGTGTATCTGAAGCTGTTGCCTCGTTTGCTGTTTCTTCCTCGCCGGTACCTGATCGCCCAGCTTCCAGACCCTGCTTGATTTCAGACACGGCAACTTTCAGTGCATAGTCCCAGTTGGTTTCTATCCATTCACCATCCTTGAGCACCATTGGCGCGGTCAGGCGATCTTCAGATGCAATGCCTTCGTAGCTGAACCGGTCGCGATCGGAAATCCACACTTCGTTGATCGCTTCGTTGTCACGCGGCACCACGCGTATGACTTCGCCACGCAGCGTGTGCACATAAATGTTCGAACCTATGCAATCATGCGGCGCAACGGATGCGTGCTGTGTCAACTCCCAGGCACGCGCGGCAAAGCGCGAAGGTTTCGCAGTCAACGCACCCACCGGACAAATATCAATAACGTTACCGGACATTTCCGAGGTAACGCTCTGCTCGATAAAGGTGCTGATCAAAGCATTTTCACCGCGCCCGGTCATACCCAGCTCACGCAAACCGGCGATCTCTCGGCCGAAACGAATGCAGCGTGTGCAATGTATACAGCGGGTCAGTTCTGTTGCGATCAGTGGACCGATGTTCTTGTCGAATACCACGCGCTTGCCTTCAACGTATTCGGATACATCCTGGCCATAACCCATGGCGACATCCTGCAGTTCGCACTCACCGCCCTGGTCACATATCGGGCAATCCAGCGGGTGGTTGATCAGCAGGAACTCCATTACTGAGCGTTGTGCTTCGCGTGCAGCTTCGGATTGCGTGTGCACGACCATGCCGTCCATCACCGGGGTCGCACAGGCAGGCAGCGGTTTGGGTGCTTTTTCGACCTCGACCAGGCACATGCGGCAGTTGGCGGAGACAGCGAGCTTCTCGTGGTAACAGAAACGTGGCACCTTGATATCGGCCCTATCCGTGACTTCGATCAGCATCGCACCCTTGGGTGCCTGCAGCTCACGGCCATCAACCGTAATGGTTACGTATTCTGTGTCTCTGACTTCTGACATTACGCAGCCTTCACCATGCTTTGTTTATGGTCGATGTAGTATTCGAATTCATGCCGGAAATGCTTGATAAAGCTGCGCACCGGCATTGCCGCGGCATCACCCAATGCACAAATGGTACGGCCTTCAATCTTGCTGGCGACATCATCAAGCTTGGCGAGGTCTTCCATCGTACCCTTGCCTTCGACAATGCGCGTCAGCATACGGTACAGCCAGCCGGTACCTTCTCGGCACGGTGTGCACTGGCCGCATGATTCTGAAAAATAAAAGCGCGAAATGCGGCGCAGCGCTTCGACCATGTCAGTGGTTTCATCCATCACGATCACTGCGCCGGAGCCGAGCATGGAACCCGCTTCAACGATGGAGTCGTAATCCATGTTGGCCTGCATCATGATGTCTCCCGGTACCACAGGCACCGATGAGCCACCTGGAATAACAGCCTTCAGTTTTCTGCCATCACGCACACCGCCGGCCATCTCCAGCAGATCCTTGAACGGCGTGCCCATGGAAATTTCGAAATTACCCGGCTTGTTTACATGACCTGAAACCGAAAACAGTTTGACGCCACCACTGTTGGGGATACCGAGGTCGGCAAACCACTTGGCGCCGTTGCGCATGATCGCAGGCACCGATGACAAGGTTTCCGTGTTGTTGATTGTTGTTGGCTTGCCGTACAGGCCGAAGTTTGCCGGGAACGGCGGCTTGTAACGCGGCAGTCCGCGCTTGCCTTCGAGCGAGTTCAATAATGCGGTTTCTTCACCGCAGATGTAGGCGCCAGCACCAAGTGATGGATACAGATCGATGCTGACACCGGAACCCAGAATATTTTCACCGAGCAGACCGTTATCATAGGCTTCTTTCAGGGCCTGGGTAAAACGCTGTGCGGGTTCGTCCATGAATTCACCGCGCATGTAGTTGTAACCCACGGTCGCGCCCATCGCATAACAGCCAATCGCCATGCCTTCGACCAGTGCGTGCGGGTTAAAGCGCAAGATGTCACGGTCCTTGCAGGTGCCCGGCTCGCTTTCATCCGAATTGCATACCAGGTATTTCTGCACCGGTGCAGTACGCGGCATGAAGCTCCACTTCAAACCGGTGGGGAAGCCGGCACCACCACGGCCGCGCAAACCGGAAGCCTTGACTTCCTCGACCACGTCTTCTGGCGGTGTTTTGTCTTTTAATATCTTGCGCCAGGCTTCATAACCACCCGTTTTCAGGTAGTTCTCGTAAGACCAGGGCTGGTCTTCAAACTGCAATGTCGCAAAACAGACTTCGTTGGCCATTTCGTTTACTCCAACGCGTCCAGAATCTCATCGACCTTTTCAGGCGTGAGATTTTCGTGATACACATGATTAACCTGCATCATCGGACCAGCAGCGCAGGCGGCCAGGCATTCTTCTTCTTTCTTTA
>JAASSE010000090.1 GCA_021768055.1 Gammaproteobacteria bacterium
GGCTGAGTTTTTGAAATAGTCTTTCATCGGCTGTATCGGCACACCTGCATAGATACCAGGCTCCTTGATATCATTAATGACGCCAGCGCGCTGTACCAGTACGACATCATCACACACGCTGACATGGTCGGTAACAATGCACTGGCCGCTGATCATGATGCGTTTGCCAAGTTTTGTTGAACCGCCGACCGCACTTTGTGCCACCATGATGCAATCACCCTCGATATCAACGTTATGCCCAATGTGGCACATGGCATCAAACTTGCTGCCGGCACCGATCCGGGTGACGCCGTAAGTTGCACGGTCGACATTACAGTTGGCGCCGAATAATACGTCATCCTCGATGATGACCTTGCCGGTTTGCGGGATGCGGTGACTTTTGCCGTTCTCGTCCTGGGCGAAACCAAAGCCTTCCATGCCGATGACGCAACCGGACTTCAGTATTACACGGTTTCCCACGTTACAGGCATAAGCGACCACGACATGAGGATGCAGGATGCAATCTTCACCAATGGTGACGTCCTGCTCAAGCACGGTATTGGCCTTGATAATACTACCTTTGCCGATTTGTACATTCCTGCCGATCACTACACCCGGACCGATAATGACATCGTCCGCGATGCTGGCGGATTCGTGAATAATGGCTGTCGGGTGTATCGCCGGCCATTCGATATCGCGGTGATCACGGTCGGCATAGGCCTGTCGGATCAATGCCTGTGCCAGGCGGACATTATTGCTGGTCAGGAGGGTTGCACTGGTTGATTTGAAATCATCAATCAATTCGGTGCGTGTCACGATAACTGCAGGTTGTGCCTCGATGATTTGCTGTGAAAACTCGGGCTTATCGACAAAAACCAGTGAGCCTTTACCGCAGTTTTCAACAGGGTCGATGCTGGTGATTTCATTGTCATCACCGTGTATCTGCTCAAGAATACCTTGTTCTTGGAAATCCTTGTAGATCTGGCTGGCTTTAATATTCATGTTAACGGGTATGATGGTTATTCACGGATTGTATCAGGATTATTCATACAGTCCTGCCAGTGTTCTGGCCGCTGCTTCAATATCCCTGGCACCGAACAAGCCGCTGATCACGGCAATCATGTCAGCACCGGCATCGATAATTTCCTGTGCATTATTTTCCGTAATGCCGCCAATTGCGCACACGGGCAATTCAATTTGTTCTTTTGATTCGGCTATGAGCGCAGGTGTGGCCGCGGCCGCTTTTGGTTTGGTTGGCGAGACATACATTGCGCCAAAGGCGATATAGTCTGCGCCAAGGCGTTGTGCTTCTCTGGCGCGTTCAAGCTGGTTGTAACAGGATACCCCGATAATCGCATCATTGCCGAGCAAGCTGCGCGCTTCCTGTATCGCCATGTCATCCATACCCAGATGTACGCCATCTGCATTAACTGATTTGGCCAATGCAATATCATCATTAATGATCAATATCGAATGATGTTTGTCGCATAACTTGCGCAATGCCGAAGCCTGCTCAAAACGCCTTTCCTTGTTGCTGCTCTTGTCACGGTACTGGATGATCGCAGCACCACCTGCTAATACCTTTTCAATGGTTGCAACAAAATCAGCTTCAGGAATCAGATTTTCGTCAGTGATTGCATACAGGCCATGCAGGCGCTGGTCACTTGCAGGTTTGTTCACTTGCTCTTGTTGTGCATCCAGTAAAAACGGTCGGGATGAAACTGGCCCATGCCGATGCGGTGCCCATGTACCAGTGTTTTGTGAGTGTAATCAAGCGCCTGGTGGACGGCGCTGTCAACATCGTTAGTGATTGCCAGCAGGGCAGCCAGGCTGGCTGCGAGGGTGCAGCCTGAGCCGTGGTATTTATGCGGCAGCCGTTTGTAACTGTAGCGTTTCAGTTCACGGTGGTTGCCGTACAGGGTATGCACCACATCCAGTGTTTTGCCGTGCGTGCCTGTCAGCAAAACGTAATCGCAATCGGTTTCGAGCAGGCCGACGGCGGCCGCTGCGGGCGTATCGGAACCGGGCGAGAGCAGATGCACCTCGTGGATATTCGGTGTCAGTATTGTTGTCAGCGGCAACAGCAGCGCGCGTACACTGTCGGCCAGGTCGGGTGTGCTCAATGCGCCGTCGGTTTCTGTACTGAAGACCGGGTCATAGACAACCTTGATATCAGGATAGTCCTTGAGGACAGAATGAATCGCCTGCGCAATCTCGGCACTGCCAACCATACCGATTTTGATCACGCTGACCGGCATGTCTTCCAGAACCGCGCGTGCCTGTTCCACAATCAGATCAGGCGGCATAGGGGCGAATGACATCACGTCCTGCGTGTCCTGTACGGTCGCAGCCGTTACAATGGGCGCACAAATCGCTCCCTGGCTGCTGATGGATTCGATATCAGCCAGAATACCGGCACCACCTAATGGATCCAGGCCGGAAAAACAAAGTACAACGGGTGTGGGATTTTCAGTCACGGGCTACAGTTTATGCTTGTATGCGCGGGGCGCAAGTTTTTTATAGTTGTATTTGATGTGTACAATAGCGCATCTTCAATTTACAGGAAATACGTATGGCATACAGAAAATGGGTCTGCAGCGTTTGTGGTTATGTTTATGATGAAGAAACAGGAGATGAGGAACACGGTTTCGCTGCGGGTACACGCTGGGAAGATATACCAGAAGACTGGGAATGTCCTGAATGCGGCGCTAAAAAGTCCGAATTTGAGATGGAGCTGTTATAAATACGGTAATCATGCCTGATACTGCAATTTCAGAAGCTGCCTTTCTGGATTTATCGACGCTGAATCTCGATGACCTGGATCTGACGCGCCTGGAGAATTCAGTCAAGAAATGGCACTGGTTCGATCTGATTGATGATCAACAATTGCAGCAAGTGCTGGGGAATGTGCAGCTGCTCATCAGTAACAAGGTCAACCTGGGAAGGGCGCAGCTCGAACGCGCGCCTGAGCTGAAGCTGATTTGCATCGCGGCTACAGGCACCAACAACGTGGACCTGGAAGCTGCGCACGATCTTGGTATTACCGTTTGTAACGTTGCCAACTATGCAACCAAATCCGTGGTTCAGCATGTCTTTTGCCTGCTGCTAAACCTGACCATTCATTACGATGAGTACCGGTGCGCAGTTCAAAGCAGCGGTTGGAGCAAGAGCCAGCAGTTTTGCATGTTGGATTACCCGATTCGTGAGCTGGCCGGTAAAACCCTCGGTATCGTCGGTTCTGGCAATATAGGGAAAGCTACCACAAACATTGCCAAGGCATTCGGCATGCGGGTATTGATAGCCAAGCGCAATGAAGCCGACAATCGTCCAGGCCGAATTGCATTACATGACTTGTTGACGCAAGTTGATGTGCTTTCGTTGCATTGTCCATTAACCGAAGAGACGAAGGGAATCATCGGTGCTGAAGAACTGGCACTGATGAAAACCGATGCTGTATTGATCAACACTGCGCGTGGTGGTCTGGTCGATGAAACGGCTCTGATAAAGGCGCTGCAGGAAAAACAGATCGGCGGTGCCGGAGTCGATGTTATCGAGCAGGAACCGCCACCGGAAAATTACCCTTTATTGCAACAAGACCTGCCAAATTTAATTGTCACGCCACACATTGCCTGGGGTAGCCGCGAGTCAAGGCAGCGGTTGCTCGACGAGATTGTGTTGAATATCGAAGCGTTCAACACAGGAGCGCCGCGCAACCTGGTTTGAAGTTTGAGCCTCTGTGGTTAAAACAGATTACTCACCTGTTACCGTAATCGTCAGTTTGCAATCCGCCGCCTGAGCGCTGTTTTCCCACAGAAAAATACCTTGCCAGACACCAATGCCCGGCCTGGTATTTTTCACCGGGATGCTCAAGCTGGGTTGTGCCAGAGCATAGCGCATCTCTTCTGGTACAGCTTCCATGTTGCGATTAATTTTGTTCTCAAAGTTATCATTGCTTGGCGCGAGCTGGGCCATGAATGAAGCAGTTTCACTTTGGGTTGTTTCGTCTGTGGTATCGCCAATCAGCAAGGAAGCAGTGCTGCTGTGTATATATAACTGGCAGGTGCCTGTATTAATTCCTGACTTCTTAATTAGCCCTGCTACGAGATTACCGATCTCGTATGCGCCCTTGCCTTGTTGTGCCAGCTGTAATGTATCCTGATAAACCATTTGTTACTGCCTTAATCACCAATTACTGTAACAGTAATATTGCGTTTGTGCGGATGCGTACGATGTTCCCAGAGGTATATGCCTTGCCAGGTACCAAGCTTATCCCTGTTGTTGTTCACAGGTATGGATAATGAGCTTGACGTTAATACAGTGCGTACATGCGCAGGCATATCATCCGGGCCTTCATCCTGATGGATAAACATCTGGTCACCATCCGGTACCATTTTCTTCATAAAGGTCTCGAGATCAGTGCGTACATCGGGATCAGCATTCTCACACAATATCAGGGAGGCGCTGGTGTGGTGAATAAATACCTGGCAGATACCGGTGTTGATTCCGGACTCGCTGATGACTTCTTTTACCTGTTGACTGATGTTAAAGGTGCCGCGACCGCTGGTGGAAAAGTGTAATTGTTGCTGATGAACCATCTGTTTAACAATAACTGCATTTCTGAAGAATCTACTTGAGCAATGAAGTGTAGCAGTATTACAGGCAGGAATTGAAGGCATTGGCCAGTCTTTGCATGATTTCGAACCATGCATCCGGTCCCGGCGACACATAAATGCCGATGGCATCGAGCGCAACCGTGTTGATGGCCTGGTGCTGTGCCAGCATATTAACAAGAGCGGGCCGAACGGGTGCTTCGTAAAACAGGCAGGTGATGTTCTGTTCCTTGATAGTGGTGCGCAACTGTTGAACATGTTTTGCGCTCGGTGTGAGTTCTGCATTGGCACTGACAAAGCCCGCATTATTTAATTGATAGCCTGCTTCAAAGTATTGATAGGCATCGTGGTATGTCAGAAAGGGTGCGGTTTTGCCATGCAGCAGACGGCGAAGATATGCGTCAGTGGCTTCGATGCGTTGATGTAACAGTCCGCGGTTGGTTTCGTACCGGTTTATATTGTCCGGATCAGCCGCGATCAGCTGTTTTGCCACCGCATCGACAATGACGTGCGCTGTGTGTACTGACAGCCAGATATGCGGATCATTGCGTGCGTGTTCGTCGTGTTCATGCTGCATCGTCCGTAGTGGCAGTCGCAGTATCCCTTCCAGCTCCATCAATGCGATATGCCGTGTATTCACGGCGGTCTTTAAAACAGCTGTCATGAAGTTCTCAAGCTCGGGTCCAACCCACACCACCAGCGTGGCATCTTCGAGGGCACGGCGTTCAGAGGGTTTTAAGGCATAGTGGTGAAGACTGGCGCTGCTTTTCATGATCAGCACAGGCTCGCCGATGCCCTGCATCAGTCCGGCAACCAGGGAATGCACCGGCTTGATGGTGACGGCGACGTTCAAGGGTGTACCCGTGCCGGCCATCACCGTGGCCGGCAGACTTAGTAACAGGGTGAGAAAGAGGTAGCGCAGCATGGTGGTTATGATATGTTATAATGTAACATTACTCCACAGCCTCGTGACCCGTGCCGAAGCCATCGCCCATGACCGACCACTGCCCACATTCGGATCTGGCCAGCTGTACCCGGCCATCATCGAAGCAGGTGTCCAGCTTCCTGAACCAGGCAAGCGAATTATGCGAGCAGCGCAACCTGCGCTTCA
>JAASSE010000091.1 GCA_021768055.1 Gammaproteobacteria bacterium
GCCGTGTGGATCTCACAGGGGCCGAGATCCGGCAGGTTGGAGATATCGACTTCCATGCCCAGCTGCTTCAGCGCGCCGCACATGGTCTCCAGTTTCTCATCCATCACGTGGATATGATCGAGCATGCGGTTGATCGCGGTAGCAACCGGGTCGGGTGCTTCCTTAGTGGCGCCATAGGCATCAAACCCCAGTTTTTCGGCGGTCGCATGACGCTTTTCCTGCGCGGCCTTGTCAGCGCTGTCATGCTTGCGCACCAGCCTGCCGGGCACGCCGACGACGGTGCCATCTTCCGGTACGTCGCGGGTGATGACGGCATTGGAACCGACGCGCACACCTGAGCCCACGATGATCGGACCCAGCACCTTGGCGCCGGCGCCGACAACGACGTCATTCATCAGGGTCGGGTGGCGCTTGCCTTTCTGCCAGCTGGTGCCGCCGAGGGTGACGCCGTGGTAGAGCGTGCAATCATCGCCGATTTCCGCGGTTTCCCCGATGACGACGCCCATGCCGTGGTCGATGAAAAAACGCCGGCCGATTGTTGCCCCCGGATGTATTTCTATGCCGGTAAGCCAGCGGGCGATGTGTGACAGAAACCGCGCCAGCCACTTCAGCTTCAGCTTCCATAATGCGTGGTTCATCCGATGCAACAGCAACGCGTGCACGCCCGGGTAGGCTGTCAGCACTTCAAATATGTTGCGCGCGGCCGGGTCACGGTCAAATACGCAGGCTATGTCTTCACGAATACTGATGGAAATTCTCCAAATACGGTTAATACATGAATATTAAATCAGAACAACATCAACTTTGTACCCGTTATGTTTACGGATATTAAGCACACCGGTGTCCATAATCAGGTACTGTCCCTTGATTCCGAGTAACGTACCCTCGATTAAGGGCGCTTTGTCCAGGTTCAGTGATTTCACTTTTTGCGGATACTCTTCTACCGGGTAGGTAATCTCTACCACAGGTTCATCAGGCAGAAACACGATATTGTCTTCACCAAAACGTTGCTGAAGATCTGATATGTCTTTTTCACACAATTTGACCAGGTCATCACGCATACTCTTGAGATCACGCGGTTCGGCTTCTCCCTTGAGCATTTTGCGCCAGTCAGTGCGGTCGGAAACATGGTTCTTGATGGCGACCTCGAGCAATCCGGACTGATAGCGTGAACCGACTCTGAATATTGGCAACGCCTGTCCGGCACCCTGATCGATCCAGCGCGTCGGTATCTGCGAAGCGCGTGTTATTCCTACCTTGATGCCTGACGAGTTAGCCAGGTAAACATAATGCGGCTGCATGCAATGCTCCTGCGCCCAGTCCGGTTCCCGGCATGTGCCTGCATCATAATGACATGTTTCCGGTTTCACGATACACATGTCACAGGCAGCCAGGCTGATAAAACAGGGATAGCAATAGCCCTGTGCATAACTCTTCTTCGTTTTGCGTCCACAGGCAATGCAGTTGATCTCATCCTGGCTCTCCAGTCTGATGTGCTTGCCGATATGCGCATTCATGTCCAGCAATTCATCATCGACCGGCAGCTGATATTTGACCGGCGCTGCAAGCTGCACTTTCATCTTGGTAATATTTCCAATCATTCGACGTTTCTCATTTTATGAAGCGCGCAATCCTGCAACAGGCCCTTTCAAGCTCGTCAACCGGACGCGTGTAAGCAAACCGTACGTGTGTAGAAGCCTGGTATTCACCAAAATCAATGCCCGGGGTAACAGCTACCGCTTCCTGTTCCAGCAGCTGACTTGTCCATTCGAAAGTATCATCTGTGATCGCACTGCTGTCAGCATAAATATAAAACGCGCCCTGCGGTTCTACGGGAATAGCAAACCCCATTTTCTTCAATACCGGTAGCATGTAATCGCGGCGTTCCTTAAACATGGAAACCCTGTGCTGCAGAACATCAATCGTCTCCGGCTCAAATGCCACCAGTGCCGCATGCTGTGCAACCGTGGGTGCTGCAAGAAAAAGGTTTTGTGCAACGTGATCGATCGCCTCAACATATTCTTCCGGCGCAATCATCCAGCCCAGGCGCCAGCCGGTCATACCGAAATACTTGGAGAAACTGTTAATGACGAACACCTGGTCGGAATACTTCAATGCCGTCTGGTCATTCTGTGAATAAACCAGGCCCTGGTAAATTTCATCAATGATCAGACTACCGCCGGCTTTGTCAACTGCTGTAATCAGGGCCTGCAAATCGGCATCAGCAATCATGGTGCCCGTCGGGTTCGACGGACTTGCAATCATTGCTGCAACCGTCGCCTCATCCCAGAATTGCTCAATGTGTGATGCATTCATCTGGAATTGCGTATCAGGACCGACGTCAACAGGTGTACTGTGCGCGCCGAGCAAGCGAATCATGTTGCGATTGCAGGGATAGCCGGGATCCGTCAACAGCACCTTGTCATCAGTATCCAGCAATACGGACAGCGCTAGCTGTAAGGCCCCGGACGCACCCGGCGTTATGATGATGCGACGCGGCTCGACCGTAACGTCATATTTTTCGAGATAGTGCCGGGCAATTTTTTCACGCAATTCGGGCAGGCCCAGCGCCGGTGTGTAATGCGTCTTCAGCTTGCGCAGCGCCTCGATGCCTGCATCAATGATCGGCCTTGGGGTGGGGAAGTCCGGCTCACCGACTTCCAGGTGTAACACCGATCGGCCTTCCGCCTCCATTTGCCTGGCACGGGCAAGCAAGTCCATTACATAAAATGGACGAATGGCAGATGCACGTCCTGACAAGCGTGTGTTTTTTCCAGTACGACTCAACAAATTTCTCCAGAATAACGCATACTATCATACGATTAAAACTAGCCAGACGGGATTCAGCACTCATATAAATGCTAAACTTGGTTAATTAATCCTGTTTCAGGCCATGTTGGTAAACGCGTAAAACAATGCAGCAGTACTTGATCAAGACAGCCTTATTCCTGCTCTTTTTTGCTCCTCTGTCATTATCTGCCACACCAAGACAGGCACTGGTTCCCGGCGGTCTGGCCATCATCCCGCTACCATCCTTTAATTCAGAAACAAGTGTGACCTTCAACGACAACCGCACCACGCTGTTCAATAACGGCGGTTCGTTATATGCGCTTGCAGGTATTTCACTGAGGACTAAACCGGGCACCTACTATTTCAAAATCAATCAAAATGGCAGGTTGATTGAAAAAATCGGTGTCCAGGTTGCGAAAAAACAATATGAAGAACAACACCTGACAATCAAGAACAAGCGCAAGGTAAACCCTAACAAAGAGGACATGGCGCGAATTTCCAAGGAGCGCGTGCGCAAACGCAAAGCCAAAAATCACTGGACTGCCACCTACCCTGATGTTGAATTCATCTGGCCTGTCACAGGTGAAACCAGTAGCGTCTTCGGACTGCGTCGCTTTTTTAACAAACAGGAGCGCAACCCGCATAACGGTCTTGATATTGCCGCCCCGGAAGGGACCGATATCAAGGTCACAGCAAACGGAACCGTAATCGAGGCCGGCGACTTCTTTTTCAGCGGCAATATGGTGTATGTCGACCACGGCCAGGGGCTCATCAGCCTGTATGCGCACATGAGCCGCATTGACGTCAAACCAGGCGATGTGGTGAAACGCGGAGATATTATTGGCGCTGTCGGCCAGACCGGCCGTGTCACCGGCGCGCACCTGCACTTTGCGATACTGGCTAATGGCGTTCTGGTCGACCCGGTTTATTTCCTGCCTGAACAGCAGCCAGCCCGGAAATTAACTAAAATCGAGTAAAAGACTTGCGATTGCAGTCAAATTATCGATAATGGGCGCCCATTGAAACAACGAGTCGAGTGAATGGCAAAAGAAGAAGCAATACAAATGGAAGGCAAGGTAATCGAAACCCTGCCGAACACCATGTTTCGGGTAGAACTCGAAAATGGCCATATTGTGACTGCACATATTTCCGGAAAGATGCGCAAGCATTACATCAGGATCATGACTGGAGATGAGGTCACCGTCGAACTCACACCTTACGACCTTGAAAAAGGCCGCATCATTTACCGCGCCAAGTAGGCATAAAAAAAGGCCTGCTTTGTAAAAAGCCGACCTTCTTTCGATTCAAGCTGTTACGTTATCAGGCCTTCTCCGGCACTTTCTCGACTTCGATTGATAATTCACCGTCGACAACAGTTACTTTTACCGTGCCGCCGCGCACCAGGTCGCCGAACAACAGCTCGTTGGCCAGCGGTTTCTTCAAATGTTCCTGAATCACGCGCGCCATCGGCCGTGCACCCATCTTGATATCGTAGCCCTTCTCAGCGATCCAGGTTCTGGCATCATCATCCACAACAATACTGACTTTCTTCTCATCCAGCTGCGTTTCCAGCTCGACCAGGAACTTGTCAACAACACTGGCGATGGTTTTTTCATCCAGCGGTGCGAACTGAACGATTGCATCCAGTCGATTTCTGAACTCCGGTGTAAACAGGCGATTGATTTCTTCCATGCCGTCAAGCTCATGCTGCTGCTCGGTGAAGCCCATGGTACGGCGTGACATCAGCTGAGCACCCGCATTGGTGGTCATGATGATAATCACGTTACGGAAATCTGTTTTTCTGCCGTTGCTGTCCGTCAGGGTACCGTGGTCCATGACCTGCAACAGGATATTGAACACTTCAGGGTGTGCTTTTTCGATTTCATCCAGCAACAGTACCGAATGCGGCTGCTTGGTAATCGCTTCGGTGAGCAGGCCGCCATCGTCAAAACCTACATAGCCAGGAGGTGCGCCAATCAGGCGTGAAACCGTGTGGCGCTCCATGTATTCGGACATATCAAAACGCACAAGCTCAACGCCCATAACCTTGGCCAGTTGCTTACTAACTTCGGTTTTACCCACACCGGTTGGACCTGAGAACAGGAATGAACCAATCGGTTTTTCCGGTGTGCCCAGGCCTGAACGTGTCATACGTATAGCCGTTGCCAGCTTGGTAATCGATTCTTCCTGGCCGAATACCACCAGGTTCAGATCCCGCTCCAGGTTCTTCAATACGTCGGTATCGGTTGTCGATACGGTTTTCGGTGGAATGCGCGCGATCTTGGCAACAATGTTCTCGATATCGTTGACATTGACTGACTTCTTGCTGCCTGGCTTGCCCATTAGGCGCCTGTTGGCACCGGCTTCGTCAATAACATAGATAGCTTTGTCCGGCAGAAACCGGTCCATGATGTAACGCTCTGATAATTCAGCCGCTGCACGCAGTGCGTTATTGCTGTACTTCACATCATGGTGTTCTTCAAAACGTGTCTTCAAGCCCTTGAGAATATCAATCGTCTGTTCAACGCTGGGCTCTTCGATATCAATTTTCTGGAAACGTCTCGCCAGTGCATGATCTTTTTCAAACACACTGCGGAACTCTGCATAGGTTGTCGAACCGATGCACTTCAAGTCGCCTGATGCCAGCATCGGCTTGATCAGGTTAGATGCGTCCATGACACCACCGGAGGCTGAACCGGCGCCGATGATGGTATGAATTTCATCAATAAACAGTACCGCGCCTTCAGTTTTCTTTAACTGGCGCAGCACACCTTTGAGACGTTTTTCAAAATCACCGCGATACTTGGTACCGGCAACCAGCGCGCCAAGATCCAGTGCATAGATGGTGCTGTCTTTCAGAACGTCCGGCACTTCACGATCGACGATGCGTTTTGCCAGGCCTTCAGCC
>JAASSE010000092.1 GCA_021768055.1 Gammaproteobacteria bacterium
CGGCTACCTGCTGGCTGAACCCCGTTACATCGATGCGGCCGAACGCTGTCTCAAGGCCGCCTGGCACAGCATGAACCAGGCAGCGATCTCTCACTGCAGTCTGCTCGAAGCACTCGATGCCCAACTCGAAACACCCACGATCGTTATTCTGCGTGGCGACAGCAAAGAACTGGAACAGTGGATGCAACCGGTACGTGATAACTACATGCCGCGACTGCTGGTGTTTGCCATCCCCGTGGATGCTGAACTACCTGCCTCGATGCAAGCTAAAAGCGGTGGCGATACCACCCGCGCCTATGTCTGCCAAGGCATGAGCTGTTCACCGCCAGTCGATTCATTCAAAAACTGGCAGGAACTGCTTCAGCAGCACAGTGCTGATCTAAAAACTCCGCCCGCTTAATGTAACGGCCTGTTTACAATCAAGATTTATAAGTGGTTAAGAAGTCACCAATAGCGGAAAATCCCCGCTGTACGGGCAAAATTACTTGTGCCATTGCTGTTTTGGGAGTATGGTTGTAAACTCTGAATTGTAAATAGTCAGAAGACTGCCTTATTTTTTAATCCGAGGAATACACTATGTCAGACTCAAGAAAACTGACCATTATTGCAACCAAGGGAACTCTGGACTGGGCATACCCTCCGTTCATCCTCGGCAGTACAGCTGCTGCTCTTGGTATGGAAGTATCCATCTTCTTTACCTTCTACGGTTTGAACCTGTTGCTCAAAGACACCAGTGCCCTGAAGGTAACACCAATGGCTAACCCGGCTATGCCGATGAAAATGCCGTTCGGTCCCAAGTGGCTGCAAAGCATCGACTGGGGTCCAAAGATCCCGAATGTCATGTGGAACACGCCATTTATGGACAGCATCGCAACTACACTGATGAAGAAGACCATCAGCAATTGTGGTGTTGCATCAATCGCAGAACTGCGTGAACTGTGTCAGGAAGCTGAATGCAAGTTCCTGGCCTGCCAGATGACTGTAGAGCTATTCGGCCATGATCCAAAAGCATTCATTGACGGTTGTGACTTCGTAGGTGCCGCTACCTACTTTGAAGAATCATCCGATGCGGATCAGTCACTGTTTATCTAAGCCACTTGCTAGGTGACAAAATATAAAAGCCGCGCAAATGCGCGGCTTTTTTTATTTCTGAACTATTACGCTCGATATTACTTCGTTAATCTGTTGCGAAAATCTACTCATTTACTACTTGTAAACTCCGCTATTTTCGCAACAGATTGCCTCGTACTATCTTCGCTCATGACGTTCAGATTTTATTAATTATCTAATTGCTGCTTGGCTTTCTGCCAGTATGCTTCAAGTTCTTCCACAGGACACTCATCCATTTCTTTTTCATCTGATTCGAGCAAAGACTCCATCATCTGAAAACGTGTAATAAACTTCTGGTTGGAATCACGCAATGCCTGCTCGGGGTTTACCTTTAAATGCCGGGCCAGGTTTACACAGGCAAACAGAATGTCGCCAAGTTCGTCCTCAATCCGATGCTGGTTGTCATGCTGATCCAGTTCCTGTTTAAGCTCATCGATTTCTTCATGCAGTTTCTCAAACACTGGTGCAACATTATCCCAGTCAAAACCATGATGTGCTGCCCGCTTTTGCAGTTTTGATGACCAACGTAATGCCGGCATCGATGATGCAATACCATCGAGAAAGCTCTTCTGAGGATACTGCTTCTGCTTGCGCTCGTTTTTTTTATGCTGCTCCCAGGCACGATGTAATTCTTCATGGCTACCAGCCTCCTCATCACTGAACACATGCGGGTGCCGGCGAACAAGCTTGTCGCCTATCGCTTTGGCAACATCGCCAAAATCGAAGTCGCCCTGTTCTTCCGCCATACGCGCATGAAAAACAACCTGGAACAGTAAATCGCCGAGTTCGTCCTTGAGGTCGTGCATGTCCATTCGCTCAATAGCATCAGCCACCTCGTAGGCTTCTTCGATGGTATAGGCTGAAATGGTCTTGAATGTCTGTTCAATATCCCATGGACAACCTGTATCCGGGTCACGCAAAGCCTTCATGATTTCGAGTAAGCGTTCTATTTGTGTAGATGTCTTAACCATAAATTTACCCATAAAAAAAGGCGAGTTGCCCCGCCTTGTTTTAGTGTTTGATTATTCATTTAACTAAAATGTAAATCTTACGCCGATGTGTGCATTGTCTTCAGCCTCATAATCGACATTTTGATCGAGCTCGATTTCGATGTGACCGAAACCAACATAGGCACGTGCACTGGGAGTCACTTCAAGCTCCAGGTCAACACGGTATTCAACTAAGCCGTCAAAGTCCGAAAAGCTGGTCACCTCCGGTGCCCAGAAACCTTCTACCAGTACTGCAAACGGCATTGTTGCTGGGAACACATAACGCAAATGACCCCCAATCGCGATAGCACCACCGTTAAGATTTTCCGGCTGGGTATCGATTCGTCCGCCATAAAGCTTACCGCCGACGCCAAAATGCAGTGCGCGCACATCCCCGGTGCCGCTACCTGATACAAGTATCGAAGCATTACCCAGGATATCATCGTCTTCGTTGAAAAATACGCCAATACCTATGTCGGCACCACCATAACCGAAGGTGGCATTTTCCGTGAGATAGGTAACATGTGCTGTTTCGCTGCTTAGCCTGAGATCCATGCCCGCGGAGTAAACATTTGATAGTGGTAGAATTGCCGCGGCTATTATCAATGCTTTCTTAAGCATATTTATTATTCCTCGTGATGGATTAATGAACCCTTTGGTGAATCCGGGTTTCTGTTATTGATGAATATTAACAGCTCGAACACCAATTTGCCGAACATGTTAGGCACGCCTGCTTCGAGCGTGTGATAAGGTAGACATATATCCTTTAAAACAGTTCATATGTATTTGATATGAAGTGCAATTCTGTATGTATCCTCGGTGGTACAGGCTTTGTAGGCAGGTACATTGCCAGCCGCCTGGCGACTTCTGACAAACGTATCCGCCTGCTGACGCGCAACCGTGAACGCCATCGTGAACTGCTGGTGATCCCGAACCTGGAGCTAGTTGAAGCAGACGTATTCGATACCCGGCAACTGGAAACACATTTAAAAGGTATGGATGCTGTCATCAATCTGATCGGTATACTCAATGAAACAGGACATAATGGTGAAGAGTTTCGAAAAGTGCATGTCGATCTGCCCAAAAGCATTGTCGGTGCCTGCCTTTCCCTGGGCATTCCGCGGTTGCTACATATGAGTGCGATAAATGCCGATGCCAATACCGGTCCGAGCATCTATCTGAGAACCAAGGGCGAAGGTGAAAATGCAGTGCATACCTTCGCAACCAACAGGCTGGCAGTCACAAGCTTCCGGCCATCCGTTATATTCGGCCCGAATGACAGTTTCCTGAACCGCTTTGCCGGTTTACTGAAAAAACTTCCGCTGGTATTTCCGCTGGCCTGTGCCGATGCGCGCTTTGCTCCCGTGTATGTCGGCGACGTCGCAGAGCGTTTTATCAAAGCACTGGATGATCCTTCTACGTATGGCAAGCGTTTTGACTTATGCGGTCCACAAGAATATTCACTCAAGGAGCTTGTTGAATATACCGCACACATACTGGGCCTGAAGCGCTGGGTGATCGGCCTGCCGGATTTTGCCAGTAAAATGCAGGCATATGTTCTGGAATGGTTTCCCGGCAAACCATTCTCGGTGGACAATTACAGATCATTACAGATCGACAGCGTCTGCCGCGACACTGAACTGCAACCAACATCACTGGATATGATCACTCCTTCTTACCTGGGTAATTCAAACAGGTACATTGAATACGACCGCTATCGCAAGCAAACAGGCAAATATTGAACACTCAGCCGGATAAAAAAATGATTATTCGATGCCTGCAGAAAATTCTGCCGGCAGACAGCGTGCTGCATGAGACAGAAGACTTGCGCCCCTATGAATGTGATGGCCTGTCGGCGTATCAGCAGGTACCGATGGTCGTGGTACTACCGGAAACCATCAAGCAAATAGAAGACATACTCGCATTTTGCAGCAACCAGAAAATTCCCGTTGTTGCCCGCGGTGCCGGTACCGGTTTAGCGGGTGGAGCCCTGCCACTGGAAAATGGCGTTTTGATGAGCCTGGCCAGATTTAACCGCATACTCGATATCGATACTGAGAACCGTACTGCGCGCGTGCAACCAGGTGTTCGCAACCTGGCTATTTCAGAAGCCGCCAGTGCCTATGATTTGTACTATGCACCGGACCCGTCATCACAGATCGCCTGCTCCATCGGCGGCAACGTGGCAGAGAATGCCGGCGGCGTGCACTGTCTCAAATACGGTCTTACCGTGCACAACATCATCAAGCTTGAAGTTATTACCATGCAGGGCGAGCACCTGACCATCGGTGGTGACGCATTCGACAGCCCTGGTTACGACCTGCTCGCATTGATGACTGGATCCGAAGGCCTGCTCGGCGTAATCACCGAGATCACCGTGAAACTGCTGCCCACACCAAAAGCTGCGAACGTGATCCTGGCTTCATTTGACTCGGTTGCCACAGCGGGCCAGGCGGTCAGCAATATTATTGCCGATGGCATTATTCCTGCAGGACTTGAACTGATGGACAACGCCGGTATACGTGCAGCCGACGATTTTGTGCAGGCCGGTTACCCGCGTGATGCAGCGGCCATCCTTTTATGCGAAATTGACGGTTCTGCAGCTGAGGTCAATGACCAGCTCAGCCAGGCACAGTCCGTACTGAAACAATCCGGCGCGACTGAAATACGTGTTGCCCGTGATGAACAGGAACGCGCACGATTCTGGGCCGGACGCAAAGCCGCTTTCCCGGCCGTAGGCCGCCTGTCGCCGGATTACTATTGCATGGACGGTACCATCCCGCGTTATCAGCTCGCAGATGTACTCACACACATCAGCGAACTGTCTGATGAATACGGTCTGCCGATTGTCAACGTTTTCCACGCAGGTGACGGCAACCTTCACCCGTTGATACTTTATGATGCCAATATCGAAGGCGAGCTGGAACGCACCGAGGAACTTGGCGGCAAGATTCTTGAATATTGTGTCGAAGTCGGTGGCACCATTACCGGTGAACACGGTGTCGGCATGGAAAAAATCAACCAGATGTGTGTTCAGTTCAACTCTGAAGAGCTGTTGCAATTCCACGCGATAAAAAATGCGTTCGACCCAGATGGTCTGCTCAATCCTGGCAAGGCTATACCGACCCTGCATCGTTGTGCTGAATTCGGCGCCATGCATGTTCATAAAGGGAGGCTGCCGCATCCTGAACTTGAACGCTTTTAATCTCTGACACATCCATGGTAGATAGCAACGATATAAGCCGGACCGTGTGCGAGCATGTGAAGCAGGCGTATAAGGAGCAAACACCGCTCGTAATCAATGCCGGCAACAGCAAGGTTTTCTATGGTCATGAAGTTGACGGTGAAGCACTGCCACTGCATGAACATACCGGGATACTGGAATACAAGGCGAGCGAACTGGTGATCACCGCACGCAGTGGCACGCGTATCAGTGAACTGGAAGAGGCACTCGATCAATGCGGGCAGCGACTCGCGTTCGAGCCACCTGTCCATAACGGCAGTTCAACCATTGGCGGCGTTATCGCCTGTGGGCTGTCCGGACCGGCCAGGC
>JAASSE010000093.1 GCA_021768055.1 Gammaproteobacteria bacterium
CCAACAAGTACCGTTTCGAGAACATGGAGATGTTACGTGAAACTGTTCGTAACATCTTTGACAACCTGGAGAAATATTTCATCAACCGCACCCTGCCTCTTCCCGAGAAAAGCCAGAAGATTGTCAATCTGAACCAGTCGTTACTACAAGAGTTCAGCTACGGCTACAAGATCATCGCGTTTGAAGCAGCCAATAATATTGACAAAAAAGTAGACACGAAGACGCAAAACATCGTCATTCTGCGCGCCATTCGCTACATGTCCGAACTGTTGCTGCGTGCCAGCGAAGTCTATGAACAGCTTCCTGTCGGCACCTGGTATGACTTGCACCAGATGTATGCCTATGCAGAAAACAAAGGCTTTCATGACAAGGTTATTGCTGACACTGAATACGAACAGAAAAAAGCTTCCATCGAGTCTTATTACAAGCAGGTATTGTTGTTTGCACTGGCGCGCCCGATGGCGCTACGCCAGAGTGATACGGAACGCGTCTATAAACAACTGTCCGAATGGGCTGATATGACCAAGCTGGGCAATGACCCGCAGGAGAATCAGATCAACCGGTTTTTCTGTTCACGTATAGATGATGATCGTCCACCTAACTATTTAACAGAAAATGATTGTGATGCTTCGGTCGATATCCGCACGCTGGATACTGCCAACCTGGTCGATCACATTCGCAAGGAAATTAACGGCCGCGACAGTAAACACGACAAGCTGGCTGTCGGTGACGATATCTCAACTGAAACCCTGCAGGTTCTGGCAATGTCATGGGGCATATGTGCGAAACGACGATTCTCACGCGCAGACAGAGCTGGCCACATCATGGCCGCGATAGGCCTGTCCCATGCAGCAAGGGAGATAGCAAACGAAGGCAAGCATCGTCGTGATCGATCAAAAGCGGATAATATCAAGCCGGGTAAACGCAACGACATGTCGCTGCAGGCGATACCAGAAGACTTCCAGAGCAGTCAATCTGAACTGAATACGAATTACACCACTCATCATGAGCTCGGCGGTGACAAGGATAGTGCATGGGATATGGTTGCCAAAGGCAGGGCACTGACCGATGCTTATGAACGTGAACGCCAGTTCCTAGAAGACGAAGCACTGGGCCTGAACCGTGAAAAAGGTGACCTGCACTGGGAAATCGTCAATGTCAGCGCCGGCGGCTATTGCCTACGCTGGAATTCTGATACAACATCGCGTGCGCAGATTGGCGAACTGATAGCACTGCGCGAGAAAGAGCCCGATGGCAGTCATTCCTGGCGCATCGGCGTGATCCGCTGGATGCAGTTCACGCGTGAAAACGGCCTTGAAATAGGTATACAGGTACTTTCACCCAGGGTTATGGCCGCTACGGCGCAGCGCAGCCACCGCCCCAACGAGGAACCGTTCGATTGCCTGATACTGCCGGAGATCAAACCGCTGAAGCAGCCACCAACCATTTTGCTGCCTGCCCATGCATTCAGACAAGGCAATGGTCTGAAGATAGAAATGCTTAAACAGGAAATGGAAGTCAAGCTGGGATCCGTAAAAGAACACACGGGTTCATTTACTCAATTCCAGTTCACTGCCCAGGAAGAGGTAGAAAAATTGAAACAGATGGAAAAGAAAAAATCTGATGCTACCAGCAGAGATAATTTTGATGAAATCTGGTCATCTTTGTAGCAACCTGAAGATCATGTACCTGTCAGATGATATACGGATACGCAAGGAATAATTAGTGGACGAGAAAACGATTAATCTTGTTGTTATTGACGATTCTTTCGATACTGAAGAGAAAGTCGTCAGCACCTTACGTAATGACGGGTTCGCCGCGCGTTCCAGTCGT
The DNA here is from genome assembly GCA_021768055.1 of Gammaproteobacteria bacterium. GTDB lineage: Bacteria > Pseudomonadota > Gammaproteobacteria > SZUA-229 > SZUA-229 > JABDQW01. Next base: position 1,834 of record JAASSE010000093.1, read on the forward strand.
GTGGAAGATGCGGAAGACCTGATAGAAGCCATTACCAAAAAGGAACCGGACCTGGTGTTATACACCAAGGGCATGGAGTTTATTTCCCTCAGGGAAGCCAGTGAGTGCATCAGAGATAACCTGAACGGAACCCCTATTCCGATCATCGCCGTGCAAAAGAACGGCGATGAACATTCGACAGTTCAAGCCATGAATGAAGGCGCTGTCGATTTATCTTCGTACGACAACATGGATCACCTGCGCCTGGTAATCAACCGGGAAATCACGTCGCTGCGTAACTGGCGAAAGATACACAACCTTGAATCACGCATGAATGAATCAGAAAAGCGTTGTGCCTCACTGCTCGACAGCTCGCGTGACGCCATTGCCTATGTACACGAAGGCATGCATGTGTATTCAAACGACTCCTATCTTGATCTGTTCGGCTTTGAACAATCTGATGATCTTGAAGGTATGCCGATTCTGGACATGGTAGCTTCCGATAACCGCGACAAGTTCAAGTCGTTCCTGCGCGAATATCTGCAAAAGGATGCTACCACCGAGACACATAAGACCCATTTACAAAAACCCAACGGCACCCAGTTTGAAGGTGAAATGGAATTCTCTCCAGCCAGTGTAGACGGCGAACCCTGTATCCAGGTAATCATTCGCAAGGAAGATGTCAATGCCGAAGCATTGGAAGAACGCCTCAAGGAACTCAGCCAGATAGACCAGTTAACCAACCTGTTCAACCGGCAGCACTGCCTGGACAAGATAGAAGAAACGATATCAATTTGTGAGGAGAAAAAATTTACGTCAGCACTGTTGGAAATCCAGCTGGATAATTTTGATGACATCAAGAGCAATATTGGTATCGTAGGCATAGACCAGTTTTTTATAGAAGCAGCGCGCACACTGGAAGGGGCTGTACACGATGGCGACATCCTGTCGTTCATGAATCCTACTTACACCATCATTGCATATGATCAAGATGAAAATTCGGTTCAGGCATATGCAAAGGAGGTCCAGGAAGCGATCATGAACCTTGAAGTCGCTATCAAGGACGAAAAAATCAATACCACATGCTGTGTCGGTATTACCATGATTGACAAGGATTCGCCCGAGACCAATGAGATACTGCGCCGCGCAGACAAGGCATCTGAAGAAGCTGCCGAGGGTGGCACCAACCAGATCAAGATCTATGTACCTGAAAAAGGCGAGCTGACCCGTCACGAAGTGGATGCCCGCTTCAAGGAACAACTGACCCAGGCCCTCAAAGACGACCAGTTTGTTCTTTATTATCAACCTGTTATCAGCCTGCACGGTGATACCGACGAACGCTATGAAGTGTTCATACGCATGCTGATGGAAGACAGTGATGAGATCATCCTGCCGGCAGATTTCCTGCCAGCTGCCGAGCGTATCGGCATGGCAACGGCAATCGACCGCTGGGTGCTGTACCGTGCTATCCAGGACCTGGTGCAACGTCAAGCCGAAGGCAAGAAGACGCGTTTCTTCATCAAGTTGTCTGCCGCATCAATCAAGGATGAAACCTTGATCGAATGGATTTCATTCCAGATAAAAGATAAGGGACTGCCGGATAATTCACTGATCTTCGAGGTAAAGGAATCGGTTGCGGTAACTAACCTGAAAAACGCCAAGGATCTGGCCAATGGATTGAAAAAAATCAACTGTGGCTTCGTGCTGGATGACTTCGGTGCCGGCGCCAACCCGTTCCAGCTGCTCGAACACATTGACGCCGACTACATACGCCTCGACAAGACGCTGATGGATGAGCTGACCGAAAACACCAAGAATCAGGATACCATCCAGCAATTGACGCACCAGGCAAACGAACTTGGTAAGTCCACTATTGCCCAGTTCGTGAAAGACGCCAACAGCCTGCAACTGTTATGGGGCATGGGCATCAATTTCATCCAGGGGTACTTCCTGTCTGAACCGTCACCGGAAATGAATTACGACTTCACCGACATGGGAGGTTAGCCTTAAGGCTAACCTCCCATGAGGTTCTAGGAACTAGGTACTAGGCTCTAGGCTTCTAGATGTACGTACCAAGTTCTTCCTAGAACCTAGTTCCTAGTACCTAGTACCTCTGCTTAATCACGCTGATAAGTTTATCTACGTATATCAGCCTGCACTTTGCAATGCTGCTATACGTTCTGACAACGGCGGATGACTCATAAACAACTTGCGCATGCCATCAGCCAGATTGCCATTGATGCCGAACGCGACCATCTGGTCGGGCAGGTGCGATGGTTCGTGTACGGCCTGCAGGCGTTGCAAGGCCGCAATCATTTTCTGCCTGCCCGCCAGTGAAGCACCGCCGGCATCGGCACGGTATTCACGCAAACGGGAGAAATACATCACGATGGCGCTGGCCAGTATGCCGAACACGATCTGTGCAAGGATGCTGGTAATGTAATACGCCGGTCCGTAGCCCCGTTCGGTCTTGAATACGATGCGATCGACCAGGTGTCCGACCACGCGTGAAAAGAAGATAACGAAGGTATTAACCACACCCTGTATCAGGGCCAGCGTTACCATATCGCCATTGGCGACATGGGATATTTCATGACCGAGCACCGCCTCGGCTTCATCCATTTTCATGTTGTTGATCAAGCCGGTGGTAACGGCAACGAGGGCATTATTGCGGCTCATACCGGTGGCAAAGGCATTGATGTCCGGTGAGTTATAAACGGCAACTTCGGGCATCGCAATACCTGCCTGCTCAGCCTGACGCTTGACCGTATCCAGCAACCACTGCTGCGTTGTATTTTGCGGCTGGGTAATCACCTGTGCACCGGTCATGCGCTTGGCAGACCATTTGGACATCGCCAGCGATATGAAGGAACCGCCCATGCCGAACACGGCAGAAAATATCAGCAGCGCCTGCAAATCCAGGTCGACGTTGTTTTCCTGCAACAGCGAATCGACACCGAGCACGCTGAGCACAATGCCCAGAATTACCAGCACAGCAATATTGGTGGTGAGAAATAATGCAATACGTTTCATTGTTTAACCCGTGAAATGTTTCCCTTGAATATATGGGCAATTGAACCTGATTCAATCTCCCGATTCCTTAGTCCTCGGATGGTTCTTCGGGTTCCTCCTCCAGGTGCTCGACTTCGAGGCGGTCGACACTGCGGTAACCGCGCGGCAGTTTCAGTCCACGCCGGCCGCGTTCACCGTAATAGCTGTCCACTTCGTCGGGCTTCATGGTTTTGAACTTCTTGCCTGAATGCACGGTCAGTTTTTCACCGTCCTGGATCAATGCCAGGGCGACCACGGCTTCCTCGCCGGACTTGAGCCGTGCTGACGGTATGTTTATGATTTTATTACCTTTTCCGCGCGCCATCTGCGGCAGTTCAGCGACTTCGGTTACCAGCATGTGACCTTCGGAACTGATCGCGATGATGTAGTCATGTTCGAGATCACGTATCGGTACTGCGGGTAATGCTTTTGCCTGTTTGCCGACGTTCAATGCAGCCTTGCCGTTTTTAGTGCGTGCATGCAAATCACCCAGACGCACCACAAAGCCGTAACCGAAATCACTGCCGAGCAAATACAGGTCATCCGGATTACCGATCATTACAGACACAAACTGTGCACCCGCCGGAATGGTGAAGTAACTGGTCAACGGGTCACCCTGCCCTCTTGCTGAAGGCAACTTGTGTGCAGGCAAGGTATAGGCACGCCCGCTTGTATCGAGGAACACGGCCAGCTGGTTACTCTTGCCGGTAGCAGAATCCTGGTATTCGTCACCGGCCTTGTAATTCAGCTTGCACGCATCAATGTCGTGACCCTTGGCTGC
>JAASSE010000094.1 GCA_021768055.1 Gammaproteobacteria bacterium
CCTTTTGTGAATCACCACTACCATCCTCAGGTTTTATATCAATCCGCCTGTGCATTGAATGCAACTTGCTTAAAGCACGCCCCAGTTTTGTAACATCCTGATTAATGGCCAGCTGTTCGAACTCTTCTGCCGGCTCAATAAACGCAGCGAATCCAACGTTTCCGGCAGAGCCTTTCAACCAGTGTGCAAGTCGTCCAAGTTCGGCATAATCCCGGTCTGCCCATGCCGCATCGAATCCCGCCAGCTTTTCTTCTAGGCCGACTATGAACCTCTCAACGATCTCACGGTATTTTTCATTCGACGTGGGTAAGGTGGAATAGATTTTTTCAGCACCACTTTCTATGGCCACGTCCGGTGTTTCTATCTGACTGGAAACAACAGATTGTGTCGATAACTTATCCCCGAGCAATTCAGACATGCGCCTGTTCAGCGTATCTATATCAATAGGCTTGGTCATGTACTCACTGTAACCAGCATCCAGGCATTTCTGCTCAGCGCCAGCGTTTGTATCTGCCGTTAAAGCCACTACAGGCAGGTTTGGATATAGTTTTCTTATCTGGCCTGCTGCCGTGTAGCCGTCCATAACCGGCATTTGTACGTCCATCAGGACAACATCAAATTTCCTGCTGGATACGCGGTCGAGCGCTACCTGACCGTCCTCGGCCGTCACAACGTTGATTCCAGCATCGCTAAGAACGAGCTCGATCAGGTCTCGATTCTCTTCTCCATCATCAACGACAAGAACGGCGGGGCCAGATTCATTCAATAAATCACTGCCATTCTCAGGTTGAGCCCCTTTACGCCTGAACAAAGAGCGCAATTTACTTACAGCGCTTCCAAGTAAAGACTTGTCTTTTTGAGTGCCCATGTTGTTGTCCTCAAACTTTTCAGTATTGTTATTGACCTTCGTAGCATTGCTTCATAAAACTAATACACATCTTCTTTGTTTCCGCTACTTACTAACCAGTTTCACATGTGATTCAGTAACGTCTTGACTCTCAGTTTCCAACGATTCCATACGTAGTTGAATTTCCTTAATTACACCAATCGTATGCTTAATAACTTCCATATCCTTTGCTTTAGCACCCGCCTCAAGATCTGTTGCGGGATCTGTAAATTCACCATATCCGACAGACCCACCGGCTGCCTTTAGCCAATATGCAAATTTCCTGATTTCATCAAAACTGTTTTCAGCTACCGCTGCATCGATGTTACTCAGCATATCTTCAAGTTGCCTGGTAAATTTTTTGGCAACGGGTCTCAATCGCGGTTTAACATCAAGCAACTTGCACGTTACTTTCTCTGGTATTTGGTAGTTCTTCATAACCTGTAATTCCTCCTGTGAATTTATACCTCTATCCGCCTGTACATTGAATGCAACGTGTTTATCGCATTTCCCAGTCTTGCATCATCTTGATTTATTGCCAGTTGCTCGAATTCTGCCGCCGGTTCAACAAAGGGTGTTAGTCCAACACTTCCAGCAGAACCCTTCAACCAGTGCCCGAGTCGTTTTAACTCGACATAATCCCGGTCTGACCATGCAGCATCAATGACCTCCAGCTGTTTTTCGAGACGAACAACAAATTTCTGGACAATTTCACGATATCTATCGTTCGTCATAGGCAAACTGGAGTGAATTTTCTCTTCTTCACTTCCCTTTGTGCCTGTGCCTTCCTTGATAAGAATATCTTCCTTCAGGTCCATATGTGTTTCTGCAGGTTGAGCCTGTTTTGGTGCTTCAGCCTGTTCTCCCGTAAGCAACTCGCCACCCAGCAGTTCAGCCAGAAGCTCAAACAGTGCATCAATGTCTACAGGTTTTGACATGTAATGACTATAGCCAGCATCAAGACATTTCTTGTCAGCACCCGCCATGGCATCTGCTGTCATGGCCACAACCGGCATGCTTTTGTTCATTTCCCTGATTTTTCCAGCCGCGGTATAGCCATCCATCACCGGCATTTGTACATCCATTAGGACAACATCAAAATCACTGCTGGAAATCTGTTCGAGTGCCAGTTGTCCATTCTCGGCTGTCTCAATCGTAAGTCCAATATCACTGAGGATGACATTAAGAAGGTCACGATTCTCCTCTCCATCATCAACAACAAGGACACGTGAAGACGGAAATTTCCACTGTTTGGTCTCTGTCTGTTCATCCTGCCAATGCGCTGACAGAATCTCATCAACGCTCAACTGCCTGACGCCATCCACTGCGCCTGCAGCTATAACGACACTAAATGTACTACCAACACTCGGCTCACTATGCACCGAAATATCACCACCAAGCGCCTGAGCGAATTTTTTACTGATAGTAAGCCCCAGCCCTGTGCCACCGAATCTGCGGGTAATCGAACTGTCTGCCTGTTTGAATGGAGTAAATACATCAATCGCTTGTTGCTGTGACATACCAATACCCGAGTCAATGACATCGATAACCACAACAGGTTTCTCACCGCCCTTTTCCAGTTTTGTGGTAATAGTCACACCACCTTTTTCGGTAAACTTGATCGCATTGCCAACGAGATTGGTTATTATCTGCTTGAGTTTTCCTGCATCGGATTCGATGTATTCAGGCAACGGACCATCCGGTTTATATTCAAGCTGAATTCCTTTTTCATCTGCCTTGACCTGCATAATCTGTACCACGTCATGAACAACCCTGTGTACCGGGGTATGGATAATCTCGACTTCAATGCGGCCTGCTTCAACTTTGGATAAATCCAGGATGTCATTAATTACGTTTAACAAATGTGTGCCACTGGAAGTAATGGTATTCAGATACCGGACACTGTCCTTACTGTCCTTGTCATAGCCGCGTTTAAGCACTTCAGCAAAGCCGAGAATCGCGTTCATTGGAGTGCGTATTTCATGACTCATGTTGGCAAGGAATTCACTCTTGAAGCGATTGGCTTTCTCCGCCTCCTCTTTGGATAAACGTAACTCAACCTCCTTTTGCTCAAGCTCGGTAATGTCATCAAAACTGATTAACGCGCCCGATGCTTTCCCTTTACCACCTAATATGGGTGAACAGTTGGTCATGAATGTTTTGCTTTGTGATTCACCATATTTAAGGCGAATCATCTCGGAAGTGCGCACAAGACCGTCTTTGAGCGTTTGTGTCCAGGGTGTACTTGCTGGATCAACCGTTTCATCATCCCTGTTGTGCCATGAAAATGTCGATATTTGCCGACCTATAAGTTCTTCTGCTGATTCTCCTACGAGAAAGGCAAATGATTCATTTGCCAGCACAACATTTTGCTTGGCATCAATGACCAGCAATCCTTCAGCCATGGTATCAAGCGCTGCACGAACCCGTTCAGGGACAGCCTGTGAGGGGTCCAGCTGCTTCAGCATCTTGCCGAGGTACAGGTAATAGATCAGAAAACTTGTTATTGATATAAAGCCCAGAAGTAAGAATACCGGGTGTATAAACTGGCCATACCATGCATTAGGCAATAAAGGCTCAAAATTGAGTTCGACCTGGCCCCATTCATCCTGCCCCTCATAAATAGGAACAGTGACCTGGGATGAGGGTCTGTCTTCTTCCATTGTTAGCCACTGTTCCTGGTGATCACCAACCTCAGCAACCATCTTGCCATCTGCTCGTCTTACCGCCGCAGACAGAATTTCTTCATTTCGATCAACCACCACTTCAAGATTGGTCTTCATTCGCCTGATATCTGATGCAGTGATAAAAATTGAAGTGTTTACAGCAATAGCTTCTGCAAGTCGTGCATGGCCTTCCCTGATAGCTCCATGACGATCCGGCACCAGGCCTAACATGGACGCAATCAACAACAGGCTTATCAATACCCCTGTTAGTCCAAGCACAATTCTGTAACGCGTGCTTTGACGTGTAAGCAGTTTTCTAATACGAGTTAACATAGCCCCAACACCCTGAACAGTTAACGGGTTACAAGCCCAGATGATGGCTGCATCGATATATTATTTATCATTGCCCTTCTCTTTCTTTTTATTTTTATCTTCGTCTTTATTTTCAACCATGGATTCCAGTGACTCATCATCCTCGTCTTCATCTCTGTTACCCATGCTCGCAAGCACTGGCATCGGATCTACGAATGTCCACGCAGGCAATGAAGAAAGCAGACCAGTCATGAGCACCCCGCTCCTCGCCAGCCAAATGGCGTAACCCACTGATAAACCGGCTGATACTGACATACTGCCCCCAACAACCACGCCGTATACACTATTATCCAGCAGGATTTCCTCGCGGGCATTATCCAATTTTGAGATGAATGAATCTGTCGTGACCAGTTTCAGCGGGTTATTAAAGCTGGTGAATTGCGCCCGTAATTGATCTACCACAGTAACATTCAGTTCGCGTTCAACAGGAGTAATAGTGTCTCTGATGACGATTTTTTCGCGTTCAACTGATTCATAATCAGTCTGCGACAAGGCAGGTAATGTCAGGTCACCCCTGAAACCAACGCCACCAGTAATCGTATTTGCATCAAACGCAGACTCATCATTTGAGATGGCCTGGAGCGTTGTTTCATCTATTATTATCTCTTGCTCAGGCACGACATCCTCACTTGGCGGAGGAGTCTCTTCAGTAGTTTCTGTGCCTGTCGGTATTATAGTAGTAACTTCCGGTTCCGTATTTTCTGAAACAATAACCACCTGCACCGCCGACATTGTTATATCCAGATTGACGGTACCAGTGTTCGATACTGCGCCACTGGTGTCCAGTATCGAGTAGGTAAAGCTGTCAGCCTGAGTATCTGAACCGTCATGGGTGTAATCCACGGTACCGTCAGTATTCACCACGATAGAGCCGTTGGCAGGTGCAGCGGTGATTACGATACTTCCCAGATCGACGGTGCTATCCACATCGGTGTCATTCGCGACGATATCCAGTGTTGATGTAGCACCCTGGTCTACGATGAATGTGTCGTTATTCGCAACTGGTGCATCATTCTCCGGCGTCACAGTGATATTCACGGTAACGGTGTTGGAATCCATATCATTGTTGTCATGAACGTGGTAACTGAAGCTGTCGCTCACTGTTTCCGAACCGTCATGGGTATAGTCCACGGTGCCATCAGCTTTAACTACAAGCGTACCGTTCGAAGGTGCCACGTCGATCCAGATTGATGCTGGATCAACGGTGCCATCGATATCAGTATCATTACTGACCAGATCCAGATTCGTGGTTGAACCTTCTTTGACAATAAACGCCTCGTTGTTCGCTATCGGCGCATCATTCACAGGCGTTACGGTGATGTCCACAGTACTAATATTGGATACCACACCGCTGTTATCCAGTATGGTGTAACTGAAGCTATCAGCCAGGGTTTCTGAACCGTCATGGATGTAGTCTACGGTGCCGTCTGTATTAACTACGATTGAACCGTTAACTGGTGCACTGGTGATAACAATTGAAGTCAGATCCAGACCATCATCGACATCGGTATCATTACCAACCAGGTTCAGCCTGGTAGTAGAGCCTTCATCCACGGTAAAGGTATCATTACTCGAAACCGGCGCATCGTTCACCGCTGCGACATCGACCGTGACGGTATAGGTATTGCTGTCACCACTGGCATCAGTGACCGTGTAGGTGAAACTGTCAGCACCGTAGTAGTCGCTGTTCGGTGTATAGCTGAAGCTACC
>JAASSE010000095.1 GCA_021768055.1 Gammaproteobacteria bacterium
ACCGCCGCAACAAGACCCGTGACAAACGTCTTGCTTCACAACAGCAGGCAAAACTGGATTCACTGTTCGACCAGATGCAGTCCGGTGAAGTCAACACATTGAACGTGATGCTCAAGGCCGATGTACAGGGTACGCTGGAAGCCATTCGCGACTCACTGACCAAGCTTGCTGCCGACAACGACGAAGTCGATGTCAACATCATCGGTTCCGGTGTCGGCGGTATCACTGAAACCGACATCAGCCTGGCCGCGGCATCGAATGCGATCGTGATTGGCTTCAACGTGCGTGCAGACGCACCGGCAAGAACGGCTGCAGCTGAACGTGGCGTTGACATTAATTACTACAGCATCATTTACGAATTGATTGATGATGTGGAGAAAGCACTGGTCGGTATGCTTGCACCAGAGTTCCGCGAACAGATTATCGGCCTGGCCCAGGTAAAAGATGTCTTCAAGTCACCAAAATTCGGTGCAGTTGCCGGTTCGATTGTTACTGAAGGTGTGGTCAAGCGTAATCAGCCAATACGTGTACTGCGCGATAACGTTGTTATCTATGAAGGTGAACTCGAATCGCTGCGCCGTTTCAAGGACGACGTACAGGAAGTGAAGAGCGGCACTGAATGCGGTATTGCGGTGAAAAACTATAACGACGTGAAGGTTGGCGACCAGATTGAGGTTTATGAGCGCGTACAACAAGAGCGTACCTTATAAACATAAATGCCCAGAGAATTCTCCCGCTCACAGCGCATGGCCGAGCAGATCCGCCGCGAGCTTGCCGAGATCGTGCGCGATGAACTCAAAGACCCGCGCATGGGTCTGTGTTCGTTCACTGCAATCAAGTTAAGCCGCGATCTCAGTAATGCCATCGTGTTCTGTTCCGTGCTGGATGAAGACCTGCGTGAAGAAACGGTGGATACGCTTAATCGTGCCAGCGGATTTATCCGCAGCCAGATTGCAACCCGAATCCGTTCGCGCAGTGTGCCCGTGCTGAAGTTTGTTAATGACGACAGTGTTGAACGCGGCGCCGCGATGGAAGAGCTGATTAAAAAAGCAGTACAATCAGACAAGCACCATGATAGTGAAGAGAATGAAAGCTGATGGCGCGGCGTAAAAGAAAAGGGCGTCCGGTCAATGGCGTACTGTTGCTCGACAAACCCGCGGGCGTCAGTTCCAATAAGGCGCTGCAGCAGGTCAAGCACCTGTATCGCGCCGCCAAGGCCGGCCATACCGGCAGCCTCGACCCGCTGGCAACCGGCATGCTACCGGTATGCTTTGGCGAAGCCACCAAACTATCGGCTTTTCTGCTCGATGCAGACAAGCGTTATAGGGTCAGTTGCCGCCTCGGCGTCACCACGACCACCGGTGATGCTGATGGTGACGTGGTCAGCGAAGTAGATAGTACACACATCAAGCTGGCCGATATCGAACGGCGCCTGCCCGAATTCACCGGCACCATACAGCAAATTCCGCCGATGTATTCAGCCATCAAGCACCAGGGGCAGCGCCTGTACAAGCTGGCCCGCGAAGGCATCGAAGTCGAGCGCAAGCCACGCACCGTGCACATCCACGAACTCGGTATTTGCTCCTATGAACAGGGCATTCTCGAAATCGAGGTCGCCTGCTCGAAAGGCACCTATATCCGCACCCTGGTCGAGGACCTGGGCGAGTCACTTGGTGTCGGTGCCCATGTGATCGCGTTACGACGCCTCAGTGTCGGCCCGTTCGAGGGCGACATGTACACCCTGGACGAGCTTAAGGCCCGGCTGCAGGATGACCCGGAAACCGCGTTTAGCGAGCTGGACGCATTGCTGCTGCCGATCGACAGCGGTATCCTTGACTGGCCGGATGTGCACCTGGGGCCGGATGCGGCGTTTTATATGCGCCAGGGGCAGCCGATCCAGGTGCCGCATGCACCGACCGAAGGCTGGGTACGTATTTATGATGATTCACACTTCATGGGGGTGGGTGAAATCCAGGATGACGGCCGGGTGGCGCCGCGACGCATGATTCAGGCAAGTCTCTGAAAAAATAGAAATAATATGAAAATAATTGCTTTTGCGCCCTCGTATTTACGTGATAAAATCCCCCACCTTTTTATTGACAGTAAGTAATGTATTCGGAGACTTCATGTCGTTAACGACCACAGAAAAAGCTGGAATTGTTGAAAAATATCAGCGTGAACAAGGAGATACAGGTTCACCGGAAGTGCAGGTCGCACTGCTGACAGCAAGAATCACCCAGCTGACAGACCACTTTCAGACACACAAGCACGACCATCATTCGCGTCGTGGCTTATTGCGTATGGTTAACCAGCGCCGTAAATTACTGGACTATCTCAAGGGCAAGAGCCAGGACCGTTACAAGGACCTGATTACCAGCCTCGGCCTGCGCAGATAATCCATTATTAAACGGGCGAACGCCCAGAAGCGATCAAGAATCGGGAATAGAATTGTGACATCAACAGCAAGCAAGAAAACATTTCAATACGGCGACCATACAGTAACTCTTGAAACCGGTGAGATCGCTCGACAGGCATCAGGTGCCGTTATGGTCAGCATTGCGGATACCTCCGTATTCGTCACTGCTGTATCCCTACCTGATGAAGACCCAACCAAGGACTTTTTTCCGATGACGGTCAATTACCAGGAGCGTACCTACGCGGCTGGTAAGATCCCCGGCGGTTTCTTCCGTCGTGAAGGTCGTCCCAGCGAAGCCGAAACACTGACATGCCGTTTGATCGACCGCCCGATGCGTCCGCTGTTTCCGAAAGGCTTCACCAACGATACCCAGATCGTCGCCACCGTTGTCTCCGTCTGTGACGAAATCGATCCCGAAATTCCGGCCATGATCGGCGCCTCCGCCGCCGTTGCATTGTCCGGCATGCCGTTCAACGGTCCGATAGGCGCTGCCCGCGTTGGTTATAAGGATGGCAATTACATACTGAACCCGTCCAGTGAGGAACTGGATGCATCCGACCTCGACCTCGTGGTCGCCGGTACCGAACACGCGGTACTGATGGTTGAATCTGAAGCGAAAATGCTCAGCGAAGATGTGATGCTCGGTGCTGTAATGTTCGGTCATGAGCAGATGCAGGCGGTCATTACAGCAATTAAAGAATTCAAGGCAGAACTGGGCGTCAAGGACTGGGACTGGAGCGCGCCGGAGGCCGATGAAGCACTGGTTGAGAAAATTGCCGCCACGTCGACTGATGCACTGACCACGGCTTACCAGATTGCCGACAAGCTGGACCGCCAGGAAGCGGTACGTGCAGCGAAGAACGCAGCGGTTGAAGCACTGGCTGCGGCTGAAGGCGAAGAAGGCTGGAGTGAGCACGAAGTGCTGGGTGCTTTCAGCAAGCTCGAAAAGAAAATTGTGCGCGGACGTGTTCTCGCCGGTGAAAAACGCATCGACGGTCGTAGCACTGCAGATGTAAGACAGATCACAGTACGCACCGGTATGCTGCCGCGTACCCACGGTTCCGCGTTGTTTACGCGCGGTGAAACCCAGGCCATTGTTGTCACCACGCTGGGTACAGCGCGCGATGCACAGATTATCGATGCGCTGAACGGTTCCTACCGTGAGCCATTCATGCTGCACTACAACTTCCCGCCGTACTGCGTCGGTGAGACCGGCATGGTTGGCAGTCCCAAGCGCCGCGAAATCGGTCATGGCCGCCTGGCGAAGCGCGGCGTACTTGGCGTAATGCCAAACGAAGACGAATTCCCGTACACCATTCGCGTGGTGTCCGAGATTACCGAGTCCAACGGCTCCAGTTCGATGGCATCGGTGTGCGGCACCAGCCTGTCGCTGATGGATGCCGGCGTGCCGATCACGGCACCGGTTGCCGGTATCGCGATGGGACTGATCAAGGAAGGCGATGATTTCGCCGTACTCACGGACATCCTCGGTGATGAGGACCACCTCGGTGATATGGACTTCAAGGTAGCCGGCAGCGAAAGCGGTATCTGTGCATTGCAAATGGACATCAAGATCGAGGGCATTACCCGGGAGATCATGGAACAGGCACTGGAGCAGGCCAAGGCCGGTCGTTTGTACATCCTCGGTGAAATGAACAAGGTCATTTCAGAACCGCGCGAGGAAATGTCGCAGTTCGCACCGCGTTACCTGTCATTGAAGATTCACCCGGACAAGATCCGCGATGTCATCGGCAAGGGCGGTGCGGTAATTCGCGCGCTGACCGAAGAAACCGGTGCGATGATCGACATCGATGACGATGGCAACGTGAAGATCGCCTCCGCAGATCTCGCCGCAGCGGAAGAAGCCAAGACTCGAATCGAGCAGATCACCTCTGATGCCGAAGTCGGCGCTGTCTATGACGGCACCGTGAAGAAGATCATGGACTTCGGCGCCTTCGTGGAAATCCTGCCGGGCAAAGACGGCCTGGTTCATATTTCGCAGATCTGTGAAGAACGCGTCGAAAAGGTTTCTGACAAGCTCGCCGAAGGTGACGTGGTCAAGGTCAAGGTGCTTGAAATCGATCGCCAGGGCCGTATCCGTCTCAGCATGAAAGCGGTTGAGGAAGTGGCTGCGTAAATCAGACTCTTTCAGCTGATTTAGAAAAAGGAGCCGACGGCTCCTTTTTTATTGCTACAGCGGCATGGTTACTGTGTTTTTGACGATTTGGGCTACACTCATTAGCAGATAATTTCGTTGGAGAGTACAGTGAAAATAACGATAACTCAGATTCAGGCAACACTGATCAGCAGTGTACTGCTTGCCGGGCTGGCAGCTTGTTCATCAGAACCAGCGCCGTGGACGCGCCCCGACCAGTCTCCGTGGAGCGAAAAACACGCGGCCGCGAAGAGCAGTGAAGAAGTGGTGGTTGTTGAGGAACCCGTCATCATCAACGAGCCACAACCGATGGCTGAACCGGTGATGATTGAAGAACCCGTTGCGGTTGCTGCGGTTGCAGTACCGGAACCGGTACCGCAAACACCAGAAGAGCAGATCATGGCAATGAGTTCGGGTTATGCGGTGCAGATCTATGCCACCACGCGCCCGGACAGCCTGGATAAATTCATCGCCAACAATGGGCTCGACGACATGCTGGCAGTGAAAACCGATCGCAACGGCTCACTGATGTATGTACTGGTCAGCCCTGAGAATGACCGTCATGCTGCTGACATGAGAGCAAGCGTACTGGAACAGCAGACCGGCAGCAAGCCCTGGGTACGCTCCATCCAGAGCCTGCAGAACGTCATCATTCAATAATAAAAATAAAATCTCGTGGTTAAAGGGCCGGTTTACCGGCCCTTTTTTTATAATCATCCGGCCAAAACTCGAGTAGTAATCAGCGGTCAAAAACTTGTAAGATTTAGGCCCCTGCAGGCAACGCAGGGGCCTAAAAATAAGATCAACAACATGGATAACCGTCCCCGAAACAGCATGTCCCGAGTCTCCTCATCGTTAATCAAGGTCGCTTTATTCAGTTCTGTGCTGATGCTGTCTGCATGCGGCCAGATGATTTCCAACGCCAAGAAAGAATTCGCGGCAGACCTGTCCGCGACCATACTCGAACAAAATGACCCGGAAACAGTGAAGCAGGCGGTGCCGGCTTACCTGATACTGGTCAGCAGCATGATCAAGGGCGATCCCGACAACATTGACCTGCT
>JAASSE010000096.1 GCA_021768055.1 Gammaproteobacteria bacterium
ATTCTAGAAATGTCACATAATATACTGTTTTATATATACTTTTCAAGCGCTCAAAAATACGACGTGACAACTTTGCCATGGCTTGACATAAATCAATGACATACCGGCACTCGCAGTTCATTATCACTCTCAACTGTGCCTTTTTGGTAGTGAAGGAAGCACATCGAAGCAATAACAACTGCAGGTAGTCCTGATGATAAACAAAGGTTTTGTTTCACTGGTTGGTGCCGGCCCTGGAGATGCAGATCTTCTCACCATCAAGGCACTGCGTTTATTAAAATCTGCGGATGTTGTCGTTTATGACCGGCTGGTATCGGATGACATTCTGGCAATGATCCCGGTTGGCATCAGCCGTATATCAGTCGCCAAAACACCCGGAAAGCACTGCGTACCCCAGGACCAGATCAACGAGATTATCGTTAACCTGGCAAAAACCGGGCGCCGAATCGTGCGCCTTAAAGGCGGCGACCCCTACATGTTCGGCCGCGGCGGTGAGGAAGTCATTGCCCTGAAAAACCATGGCATCCCGTTTGAAGTCGTACCGGGTGTAACGGCAGCTTCCGGATGCAGCGCCTACACGGGTATCCCACTGACGCACCGCGCGAAAAGCCGCAGGGTGCAGTTCATCACCGGGCATTTCAATAATGACGAACCTCTGGATCTCAACTGGAAATCGATTGCCGACCCTGATTCAACCCTGGTTATCTATATGGGTCTCGGCAACCTGTCACACATCAGCGGTAACCTGATGAATGCAGGGCTTCCCCCATCAACACCTGCAGCAGCGATTGAAAACGGCACGACAAAAAACCAGAAACGCATGATTACAACACTGGACTGTCTGGCTGTCGAAGCTGAACGCAACAAACTGAAGCCTCCTGTGATGATTATCATCGGTGATGTTGTTAGCCTGTCTGAAGAGCTCGACTGGTTCCAGAAATCATTAGAGGATACTGAGCGTGACAAGAATCTCGTTATTAACAGCCAGCCTGCTGATAGTTAGCGCACAATGCCTGGCTGAAGTATCTTCCTCCCGCCAGACTGAATTGATGTATTTCTTAAAGCATGATTGTGGCTCCTGTCACGGCATGACCCTGAAAGGTGGGCTGGGACCTGCCCTGCTGCCGGAAAGACTGGCAGGCAAACCCAGGGCATTGCTGGTAACTACAATTATGGAAGGACGCCAGGGCACTGCCATGCCGCCCTGGAAAAGCATGCTCAGCTATGATGAAGCTTCCTGGATCACAGACCAGCTACTGACCGGCACCATCACGCAAACAGAAGTGGCAAGTGAATCAACACCAGGAGCACTCCGTAAATGATCCGCCTGGTTTTACTGTTCGCTATGCTGTTATGTTCACTGACTGCTGGTGCCCGCGGCACGGGTGACCTTGGCATTGTAATCGAACGTGCTACCGGCACCGTGCAGGTGATAGAAACCACCAACAACTCCAGCCTCGGCAGAATCAACGGCCTTGGTGACCTGTCACATGCCTCTGCTGTTTACTCCCGCGATGGACGCTACGCCTACATATTCGGGCGTGACGGCGGTCTCAGCAAAGTTGATATCCTCAACAACAAGGTCGTTAACCGAACCCTTCAGTCTGGCAACAGTATCGGCGGTGCCATATCACAGGATGGCAGGCTGGTCGCTGTTTCCAACTACAAACCCGGTGGTGTGAAAATTTTTGATGCAGATTCTCTGCAACTGGTTGCCGACATACCCGCCATCTATGGCACCAACAAGCAACTGTCCAAGGTCATTGGCCTGGTCGATGCACCCGGGCAAAAGTTTGTCTTCAGCCTGTGGGACGCCGGAGAAATCTGGGTGGCTGACATGTCGGATACTACCAAACCGAAGATTACAAAGTTCAAGGGTATCGGCCAACAGCCCTATGATGCGTTGATTACCCCCGATGGCCGTTATTACATTGCCGGCCTGTTCGGTGAAGACGGCATGGCAATGCTGGATTTATGGAACCTCGATGCCGGTGTTAAACGCATCCTCGATAACTATGGCAAGGGTGAACAGAAACTGCCGGTATACAAGATGCCGCACCTCGAGGGCTGGGCCATTGCCGGTAATCTTGCATTCGTACCGGCCATTGGACGCCATGAAGTTCTGGTCATCGACATCCTTAACTGGAAAGAAGCGGGACGTATCAAAGTGCATGGCCAACCCGTGTTTGTGATGGCACGGCCGGACGGGCGCAACATCTGGGTAAACTTTTCTGTACCCAACAATGATACTTTACAGGTCATCGATACCCAGTCATTAAAGATCGTCAAGACACTGAAACCGGGTAAAGGCGTGCTGCACATGGAATTCGAACCGCGCGGGGAAGAGGTCTGGGCTTCCGTGCGCGATGAAGACCGCCTCGCCGTGTTTGATACGGAGACCTTTGAACAGGTAGCGAGTTTTGAAGCCATAAAACCAAGCGGCATATTCATGACATCGCGCGCGCACCGCACGGGTTTATAACATGACTGATTCAATTAAAGATTACACACCGCTGGAACAACATCTGCTGAATGATTTTCAGCGTGACATGTCATTGTCTGCAACACCGTTTGCAGACATGGCCGAACAGCTCGGCGTCAGTGAAGATGAAGTCATCGAATCGATTAAATCATTACAGGACAGTGGCGTCATCAGCCGCGTCGGTCCTGTTTTCAGACCCAACAGAATCGGTGTAAGCACCCTGGCCGCGATGTCGGTACCCGAGCAGGACCTTGAATGCGTGGCGCGTATTGTCAGCGCGTTTCCGGAAGTCAACCACAATTACGAACGCGAGCATAAATACAACCTCTGGTTTGTCGTAACCGCCTCCAGCGAAGAGCATCTGGACATCGTGTTGCATGAAATAGAACAGCATGCTGAATATCCGCTGATGTCACTACCCATGCTGGAAGATTACTATATCGATCTGGGCTTTGAACTGAAATGGGCATGACTGAACATAACAGGCTGGTCGCACAAATCTCGGCACAGGACCGTGAGCTGATTAAAATCGTGCAGCGCGGGCTGCCCATCGTGAGCCGGCCTTATGCAGAGATTGCACACAGGCTCGGTACTACTGAAGACGATGTGATCAACCGGTTGAAAAACCTGATCAAAGCCGGGGCTATAAAACGCTACGGTGTTGTGGTACGGCACCATGAACTTGGTTACAAGTCCAATGGCATGGTGGTATGGAACGTACCTGATGACAAGGTCGATGAACTCGGTATCTGTATCGGGAAATACGACTGCGTAACGCTCAGCTACCGCCGCCCTCGCCGCTTGCCTGACTGGCCCTACAACCTGTTCACCATGGTGCACGGCCACAACAGGGAAGAAGTCACGCAGAAAGTTGCTGAGATTGCCGAGAACTGCGGCTTGCAGGATATCGATCACACCATTCTGTTCAGTACCCGGCGATTCAAGCAGCGCGGCGCCCACTACTCGCAAGCAGACAATACAGCCGCTGCTGACGGAAACAAACCGGCACATTTGAAACTCATCAGCAGCAAGGCACAGCGTTCGGTAAAACACGATGCAAGTTAACGAACTCGAACGCTGTTTCATCAATAAATACCAGGGTGGCTTCCCCCTGGTTGAACACCCATTCAGGGCAGCTGCGGAACAATTGAATACGTCTGAACAGGCTCTGGAAGATATCGTAGCCGGCCTACTCGACAAGGGCCTGCTGTCCCGGTTCGGACCACTTTATGATGCGGTGAAACTGGGCGGTGGCCTTACGCTTGCCGCACTGTCTGTGCCAGAGAACCGCTACGAGATTGTCTCGCGACTGGTCAATGCCTACCCGGAAGTTGCCCATAACTACCGGCGTGAACATAAACTGAACATGTGGTTTGTGCTCGCGACCAAAACACCCGAAGATATCGACACCACGCTCGCATCTATCGAGCAGTCAACCGGGCTCAAGGTTTACAACTTCCCCAAACACGAAGAATTTTATATCGGCCTGTGGCTGGAAATTGCAGCTGATGGTAGCGTAACAACAGTACCGGTACCAGCATCCAGTAAATCCGGAGATGTTGAATACTCGATTGATGACGTGGACCGAAAAATCATCAGCGTGACACAATCCGGTTTTCCGGTGAACGTCGCACCTTTTCAAACCATAGCCAATAACATTGGCATATCATCGAATGAAGTACTTGCACGGCTCGGCAACATGCTGGCCAGCGGTATTATCCGCCGCATCGGCGCTGTACCCAATCACTACCGCCTTGGTCTCAAGGCAAATGGCATGACCGTATGGGACGTATCCGATACACAGGTGCACCAACTGGGTAAAACCATCGGCCAGCTTGATTGCGTCAGCCACTGTTATATCAGGCCTCGCCACATGCCGGTATGGCCTTACAACCTGTTTGCGATGGTGCACGGGCATACGCGTGACGAAGTGAAGGAAAAAGCAAAACAGATCGAAACCCTGCTGGGTGATAACTGCAAGGCGCATGAGATACTGTTCAGCTCGGCCATCCTGAAAAAAACTGGTATGCGACTCGCCGCCTGATAAAGACAGCACACTCATGTTTCGTTTAAGCCAATACCTACACGCATTGAAAGACAAGTCACCGGGCCAACAGGCACGGCCAGTGCGGCCACCGACTGGACCCGTGGTTATCTGGAACCTGATCCGCCGCTGCAACCTGACCTGCAAGCACTGTTATGCGACCGCGGCCGACAAAGACTTTCCGGGTGAACTCAGCACCGATGAAGTCTTCAGCGTCATGGACAACCTGAAAGCCTTTGGTGTGCCGGTGTTGATACTGTCAGGCGGTGAGCCGCTGATGCGACCGGATATATTCGAGATCTCGCACCGCGCAAAAGACATGGGCTTTTATGTCGGCCTATCCAGCAACGGCACGTTGATCGACGAAAACAACATCGATGACATCGTCAAGGTTGGTTACAACTATGTCGGTATCAGTGTCGACGGCTTGCGAGAAACGCACGACAACTTCCGGCGCAAGCAGGGTTCATTCGACGACGCGATGCGCGGTATTCGCCTGTGCCGTGATGCCGGCATCAAGGTCGGCCTGCGCTTCACCCTGACACAGGACAACAAGCAGGACCTGCCTGGCCTGCTACAAATGATGGATGACGAAGACATCGACAAGTTCTACCTGTCGCATCTTAACTATGCCGGTCGCGGCAACAAAAACCGCCGCGACGACCTGCACCACCAGATGACGCGGGAAGCCATGGACCTGCTGTTCAGTACCTGCTGGCAGGATGTCGAACAAGGCCGCAAGCGTGAATTCGTCACCGGCAACAACGATGCCGACGGTGTTTACCTGCTATTATGGATCATGAACAACATGCCACAACATACTGATTATATTGAGTCTATGTTGAGGCGCTGGGGCGGCAATTCATCCGGTGTGAACATCTCGAACATCGATAACCTCGGCAACGTACACCCTGACACGATGTGGTGGGACTACACCATCGGCAACGTCAAGCAGCGTCCGTTTTCAGACATATGGATGGATACAACCGACCCGTTAATGGCCGGACTTAAACAGAAGCATCGCCCGGTAGAAGGCCGCTGTGCCGAATGCAAATACCTG
>JAASSE010000097.1 GCA_021768055.1 Gammaproteobacteria bacterium
CAGGGCGTGTTGGTCAAGGAGAAAGACCTGGCAAATACCACGTACAGGTTCTCACTCGAAGATGGCACGGTCATCGAGGCGAAAGGCAATGAAGAAATTATATACGACGGAGAAGTGCATACCGCAGCAAATTTATATGATGCCCTGAAGGAGGGCTATTACGGCAAGTTTTAATCAAGGAAATAACAATAACAACAAGGTAAGGTGAAACATGACTACTGAAATTAAAAAGAAAATTGTCGGTTACGAAGTTCTCGACAACGAACCGGAAACTAAAGAAGAAGAGGCGGTTTCAGCCGAAACTGTTGAGCAGGAAAAACCAACACCTGAAATAACATCCGCAGAAATCATCCACATGCACGAAAAGCTAGAGCGGCCGGATATGCTGCTCGGTTCGACCTACAAAATAAAAACGCCACAGTCGGAGCATGCACTGTACATAACCATCAATGATATTGTGCTGAACCCGGGTACCGAGCATGAGATGCGTCGCCCTTATGAAATATTTATCAACTCCAAAAACATGGACCACTTTCAGTGGATTGTTGCATTAACACGCATCATATCTGCCGTGTTCAGGAAAGGCGGAGACGTGACTTTCCTGGTAGACGAGTTGCGCAGCGTGTTCGACCCGCGCGGTGGTTATTTCAAGAAAGGTGGAAAATACAAACCGTCGCTGGTGGCAGAAATAGGCGATGCCATCGAATGTCATATGAAAATGATTGGCATGATCGAAGACAAGGGAATAGACGAATGCCAGAGAGAAATGCTGGATGCCAAGAGAAAGGAATATGAAGCCATACATCACAATGGCGATAATGATGGCGCAACCGCGACTGCAACTGACTTCCCGCCCAATTCCCAGTTATGCAAAAAATGCTACACCAAGGCAGTGATCAGCATGGATGGTTGTATGACTTGCCTGAATTGTGGTGATTCAAAATGCAATTAACCCGGCATCGGCAGGCGAAAACAGGCAATTCACAAGTATCAAGCGCTGATTATTACCGGAAAATTCACTGGCCGGACATGGTATTTGGACCGGTCAATCTGTGGAGCCTGCCGTCGGCGTCTTTCTTTTACAGAAGTCCAGACAGGAAAAGATAAAGGCATCATTTGATATAGATCATTTAACATCTACCGTATTTACAGAAGAATGATCGATTCCTGATTATCCGGTCTGTAAATCTTGAATCTTTCACAGTATGTAACGACGTTCGGCCAGGTCATGCTGGCCCGCTACGGTGAGCGTGTCCACAAGATTGCCATAGACGCCGGGCTAACCTGTCCAAACCGTGATGGCACTATTGGTCGGGGCGGTTGTACTTTTTGTAATAACGTATCATTCAGCCCGAACGGGCGTAAGCCAAGCCTACTTGCGGAACAAATTGAATCCGGCAGACAGGTCATCAGAAAACGAACCGGTGCAAAGAAATATATTGCCTATTTCCAGGCCTATACCAACACCTATGCCGATACTTGTGAACTTGCTCATCTGTATGAGCAGGCACTGAAGCAGCCTGATGTCATTGGCCTGGCCGTGGGTACGCGGCCTGATTGCGTTGCTGATGAGGTGCTCGATCTGTTAGCGGACTATCAGCAGCAAGGTTATGAGGTCTGGCTGGAGCTGGGTCTGCAGTCTGCACACGATGCTACACTGGATCATGTTAACAGGGGACATGGGTTTGCCGAATACGAACAGGCAACGTTAAAAGCGCGCGGTCGTGGCATCCAGGTTTGTACGCATCTTATTCTTGGTTTGCCGGGAGAGTCGACCAACCATCATATTTTTTCACTCGAAAGGGTGCTGGAACTTGGTCTCGATGGACTCAAGATCCATCCTCTGCATGTTGTTAAAGGCACGCAGCTGGCCAATGAATGGCGCCGTGGCGAATATCGTCCTTTGACTATGGATGAATATGTCTCTGACGTTGTCGAACTGGTAAATCGAACACCTGATGAAATTATCTTTCATCGTCTTACCGGCACGGCATCACCAAAGATATTACTGGCACCTGAATGGTGCTCGAAAAAATGGCAGGTACTTAACCGTATAACACAAGCCCTGGCTAAACAGCGCAGGAGCATATCTGATAACCGACACATTGCACCATCGCCGCTGGCGGCCAGCAACCTGGCGTGCTCAACCGGGGTGTGATATGGAACTTGTATGTCCTGCCGGTAATTTACCTTCACTCAAGGCCGCAGTTGATAACGGTGCCAATGCGGTATACATGGGTTTTCGTGATGATACCAATGCGCGCCATTTCGCCGGGCTTAATTTTGACGACAAGCGCGCGGAGGAAGGTATTCGCTACGCGCATGATCGCAGTGTAAAAGTATTCGCTGCTATCAATACCTACCCACAACCATCAGGCTGGTCACGCTGGCAACATGCCGTTGACCATGCTGCGGAGCTGGGCATTGATGCCCTGATCCTCGCCGATATCGGTGTCATGGATTATGCCTGCAACCGCTGGCCTGAACTCAGATTACATTTGTCCGTACAGGGCTCGGCAACCAGCGCAGAAGCTATCAGGTTTTATCAGCAAAATTTCGGCATCCAGCGTGTTGTGTTACCGCGCGTGTTATCACTCAAGCAGGTCAGGCAGGTAGCGCAGGACAGTCCGGTGCCGATAGAAGTGTTTGGCTTCGGCAGCCTATGTGTCATGGTGGAAGGGCGATGCCTGCTGTCTTCCTATGTGACCGGCAGATCGCCGAATACCTACGGTGCATGTTCACCGGCTGATTCTGTCAGCTGGAATGAAACCCCGGACGGTCTTGAAACCAGGCTCAACAACATACTCATCGATAAACGTGCACCGGGAGAATCAGCCGGTTACCCCACCCTGTGCAAGGGACGTTTTCATGTCAGTGGCAACACCTATTACGCGATTGAAGAACCCACCAGCCTGAATACACTGGAATTATTGCCGGAACTGCAGTCTGTTGGTGTGGCGGCTATCAAGATTGAAGGTCGGCAGCGTAGCCCGGCCTACGTCACGCAAGTGACAAAAGTATGGCGTGCTGCTATCGACGAATGCATGCAGGACCCGGATAACTACAGCGTTAAGCTTCCCTGGCTTTCGGTTCTTGAGAAAGTATCAGAAGGCTCGCAGACGACACTCGGCGCATATCATCGACCCTGGCAGTAATTACAATGACGCACAGACCAAAGTTATCACTGGGACCGATTCTTTATTACTGGCCGCGCGAGCAGGTATTCAGCTTTTATCAGCGTATTGCAGATACGCCGGTGGATATTGTTTACCTGGGAGAGACCGTATGCTCAAAACGTCGTGACATGAGATCAGATGCATGGCTGCAACTGGCAGACATGCTGCAACAGGCCGGCAAGCAAGTAGTGTTATCCACGTTGACGCTGATTGAGGCAAGTTCCGAACTGAGTACGCTGCGGAAAATCTGCAGCAATGATAAATATTCGGTTGAAGCCAACGACATGGCGGCTGTTCAATTGATGTCAGGCAACAGGGAGTTTGTCACAGGCCCTGCTGTTAACATTTACAACTCACGTACCCTGTCTGTGCTGGCCAGGTCAGGCCTGAAGCGCTGGACCCTGCCAGTCGAGTTATCGAAACAGACACTGGCATCACTGCACAAGAACAGGCCTGAAGGTGTCGAAACAGAAGTATTTGCTTTTGGCAGACTGCCGCTTGCTTATTCGGCCCGGTGTTTTACGGCACGCGCACATAATTTGCCAAAAGATGATTGCCAGTTCCGCTGCCTGGATTATGCGGATGGCTTGATGCTGCGTACGCGTGAAGACGAATCATTTCTCGTGCTTAATGGCATACAGACGCAATCGGCCAAAACACAAAACCTGGTCAATGATATTAATGATTTTATTGATCTTGAGATAGATGTTTTGCGCATAAGTCCACAGTCAAATAATACTGAAAGAGTGATTGAAATATTCCATGAATGCCTGCATGGAAATATTACAAAGAGCGAAGCAGAAACCAGTTTGCAGAAATATATGATGTCAGGTGAATGCAATGGCTACTGGCACGCCATGCCCGGCATGGTTAATAGCTGTGCCGGTAATGAACAGGAGTGTGCATGATGAATGCTCCATTAGCGCAGACAGTTGCACAGTTCACTAAACGTTACAAAATGGGCAACCCGTTTGATTTGGATAATGAAAAAGCCTACCTGGCATGGCGGGATAGCAAGCTTGAAAATTATCCTGAGCATATCGAAGACATAATCGTAGAAATCAATAACCCGGCGGCTTTAACTACTGCGGAATACAAGGCGCTTCATACACGAGCAGTAAAAACCAATATGGCTGTGTATGCAGGGAAAACCGGAAAGGACCCTGACAAAAACATACCCGCGAAACTTGGAAAGCAGTTTGGCCTGACCGAGCTGGATGACAACATGGGTGCGGATGATGGCGTCACTTCCCTGAAAGTCGTCTCGGGGCAATGGCGCGGTGGTTATATTCCCTATACCAACAAGCCTATCCATTGGCACACCGACGGTTACTACAACACGCTCGACCACCAGATTCGTGCACTGTTCCTGCACTGCGTCTCACCCGCGGCTGCAGGTGGTGAAAATGCATTGCTGGATCATGAGATAGCCTATATCCACCTGCGGGACTTGAACCCGGACTATATCGAGGCGTTGATGGCGGCTGATGTAATGACAATTCCGGCCAATATCGAGAACGGCAATGAGATACGCCCGGTGTGTACAGGGCCGGTTTTTTCAGTCATGTCGGACGGTAATCTGCATATGCGCTACACCGCCCGTACCCGAAGTATAGAGTGGAAAGATGATGCTGTTACCCAGGCTGCAGTTAAGGCACTGTGCGAGTTTCTGGATTCCGAATCTCCCTTCATTTATCGCGCAACACTGCAATCGGGGCAGGGATTGATCAGCAATAATGTGTTGCATGATCGTTCAGGCTTCGAGGAAGACGAAGGCCATAAGCGGCTTTTATACAGGCTGCGCTACTACCAGCGCATCAATGAAACCTGAGCAAGAAAGTTAAAAGTTTTAAGTTACAAGTTGCGTGTGTAATACTAAATAATTGCAACTAGTAACCCGCGTATGGCTTCCATATGATGCCTGATATAGCAAACAGGCGTAATATCATTATCGTTGTTCTGCTTGCTCTT
The DNA here is from genome assembly GCA_021768055.1 of Gammaproteobacteria bacterium. Lineage (GTDB taxonomy): Bacteria > Pseudomonadota > Gammaproteobacteria > SZUA-229 > SZUA-229 > JABDQW01. Next base: position 5,148 of record JAASSE010000097.1, read on the forward strand.
GCGCTGTTTCTCGTATGGCGACTCATCCGCCCGATGGATATTTTTATTGGCGATGACCGGTTTGTCTGGCCTATTGACACATCACAGGCGGCTGCGCCGTTGATCACACTCAGCGCAGAGGAGTGTGGTACCTGTCACCAGGAAATATACAAGGAGTGGAACACAACCATTCATAGCCAGGCATGGACGGATACGTATTTTCAAACAGACTTCAAGTTCGACGGCGAGAAATATGTTTGCCGTACCTGCCATACTCCACTTGATCGCCAGTTGCCAGAGCTCGCGGTCGATTATGTCGATAAGGAAAAATTAAAACCTGTCCTGGTAAAAAATCCTGATTTTGATGCAAAGTTGCAGCATGAAGGCGTGACCTGTGCCGCGTGCCATTACCGTAATGGAAAAATCC
>JAASSE010000098.1 GCA_021768055.1 Gammaproteobacteria bacterium
ACCGGCGTCCGTTCTACGACAAGGGCCTGTTTGCTGAAACCTTCGACGATGAAGGCGCCAAGAAAGGCTGGTGCCTGTTCAAGCTCGGTTGTAAAGGCCCGACCACCTACAATGCCTGCGCCACCACCAAGTGGAACGACGGCACCAGTTTCCCGATAGAAGCAGGCCATCCGTGTATTGGCTGTTCAGAGCCCGACTTCTGGGACGGCGGCGGTTTTTACAGGGCACTCTCCATGCCCACCGAAAACATTCCCGAAACCGTTGTTTACACGGCCGCAGCTGCAGCTGCGGCAGGCGTTGCCGTCGGCGCTTTGAACAAGGCAAAGAAGAGTGCCAGCAACAAGTCGCACGAACAGGTCACAATCGACGACCTGAACAAGTAAATGCATATTCATACGTGATATGAAACAGAAAACATGAGGGAAAGATGATGACTGAAATCGAGTTTCTGAGCTGGGTACGCGGTCCCGGTCTACAGATTGCAACCATAATCTTTGTTGCTGGTATTGTGATCCGCATCCTTGAGATCCTGCTGCTGGGCAGAAAGGGCAACCTTGCCGAAGCCAAGGGTTCGGAAATGAGCGGAGGTTTCAGAACTATTCTTAGCCGCTCGGTTCCTACTCCCAGTACCTTCAAACGCTCTACATTTACCATCGTGGCGGGGTACATCTTTCACCTCGGCCTGTTCCTTGTCATCTTTTTCTATGCACCGCACATCCTGTTTTTCAAGGACGTGATCGGTTTAAGCTGGCCATCATTGCCGACACCGGTGATTGATGCCACCGCAGTGATCAGCATTATCGCCCTGCTCGCAGTGATCGTACACCGATTCAATAACAAGGTACTTCGTTACCTGAACAATTTTGAAGATATGCTGGTGTGGTTCGTGACCATTGCACCACTGGTAACAGGTTACATCGCGTTCCATCGAATTGGCATGACCGGCCCGACACTGTTGGCCATTCATATACTGAGCGTGGAAATATTGATGGTGGTATTCCCGTTCACCAAGCTGATGCATGCATTCACCATATTCATGTCTCGCTGGTATAACGGTGCCATGTCAGGCTATCGGGGGGTTGAATCATGAGTGCATCACTGGAAAAAGGCATCAATGCACTGAAAGAACAGGTTGATTCATCTGTTGCTTCCTTCTTCAGCAGCTGCGTGCACTGTGGCATGTGCGCCGACGCCTGCCTGTTCTACACTGAAACAGATGATCCTGAACGCACACCGATCAACAAGACAGAACCATTACGACGTATCTGGAAGTCTGAATACACCTTGATTGGCCGTATTGGCAAACTGTTCGGCCTCACCAAAAAGGTTGATGACCAGTTGCTGACCGACTGGGAGACCCTGGTATACGACAGTTGTACCCTGTGCGGGCGCTGCTCGATGGTATGCCCGGTCGGCAATGACATAGCAATGATGATTCGAAAAACACGTGAAGGCATGGCAGCAGCCGGCCACGCACCGGAAGGTCTTATCGGCGCAACTACCCGCGCGGTGACGATCGGCAGCCCAATGGGAGTGAAACTGCCTGCACTCCAGGCCCAGATCGGTCATGTAGAAAAAGACACCGGAATGAAAGTACCGGTCGATGTCGAAGGTGCAGAGTACATGCTGTTGCTGTCTTCGATGGAGATCATGAACTTTCCGGAGTTCATCGGTGCCATTGCGAAAATCTTCGACAAGGCCGGTGTCAGCTGGACCATCTCTTCAGAAGCGTTTGAAGCCACCAACAGCGGCATCCAGATCGGCGTTTCTGACATTGCCGCGGAACTGGTACAGCGTGTGGTGGATGCGGCCGAAAAGCTGAAAGTGAAAACCGTGATCAGCCCCGAGTGCGGCCATGCTTATTTTGCGATTCGCTGGGAAGGTCCCAACCTGATCGGCAAGCCCTTCAATTTCAAGGTGCGCCATGTTCTTGAAGTACTCGACGAGTTGCGCAAGGACGGCCGTTTGAAAACAACGGGCATGGAATCGCAGAAACTCACCTATCACGATCCTTGCCAGATAGCGAGGCGCGGCGGCGTGATTGATGAACCGCGTAACCTGCTCAACATGATTTCCGATAATTTCGTTGAAATGCCAGATACTGGCAAGATGAACTGGTGTTGCGGCGCAGGTGGTGGTGTCAGTTCGAACGAACGCGCCGATGAAATCAGGCTCAAGGTATTCCAGCGTAAGAAAGACCAGCTTGATGCGATAAGACCCGATGCAATAGTCAGCGCATGTTCGAACTGCCGCATCCACCTTGAAGACGGACTGGAGGAATACCACATGGACATTCCGCTGTTAAGCCTGACCGAAACACTGGCAGAGCACCTGGAATAACAGTTTATTTGGGAGCAAGATCGAATGAGCCAGATAACCAATGACGTAGAATTCAAACAGGCCTTGCTGGACCTGGATCCTGCTGAGCAAAGAGCTGTTGCGGCAAAGTTTGTAGAACATGTATTGCCATTGAGCAGGGATGAGCGCATCAACCGTGCTGTCAAAGTAGCAGCTGATACTGAGGCCACGGCTGACGAGATCTCGAATGCACTGAAAACTGCCAAGGCTGCAACCATTGACGGTCATACACGCTGTGGCTCTGAAGGAGACTGGACAGAGCAGGCCAGCTATTTTGTTTCCAGGGCGGCAATGGCAGCACTGACGCCGTGCGAGCAATGTGCATCGAACAGCCCTGCCTGGCAGGCCGCGATGAGCAGCCGTATGGCTCAGACCAGCATACTCATCGATGATGAATCCAAAGAGCAGCCCACTCACTACGAAAATGAATGGCAGTACGTAGCTTTATCTGAACATCTAAAGCATAAAGAGAGAATATAAATCATGAGCGACAGAGTCGTAGTTGACCCGATAACCCGAATTGAAGGCCACTTGCGCATCGAAGCGCAGATGGATGGCGACAGGATTGCAAGCGCCTATTCATCCGGCACCATGGTGCGTGGTATAGAGACAATTCTTAAAGGGCGCGACCCGCGCGATGCCTGGGCGTTTGCGCAGCGCATCTGTGGTGTTTGCACACTGGTTCACGGCCTCGCTTCGATCCGCTCGGTTGAAAATGCGCTGGATTACAAGATTCCACCCAATGCAGAACTGATCCGCAACCTGATGAATGGCGCACAGTATATCCACGATCACGTGATGCACTTCTATCATCTGCATGCACTCGACTGGGTAGACGTTGTATCCGCTTTAAATGCTGACCCCAAGGCCACTTCTGATCTGGCACAATCATTAAGCAATTACCCCAAGTCCTCACCCGGTTATTTCTCGGACATGAAGAAAAAGCTGAAGGATTTCGTCGAAGCCGGTCAGCTTGGTATTTTCGCCAAAGCCTACTGGGGCCACCCTGCTTACAAGCTGCCGCCAGAAGCCAATTTGATGGCGGTTGCGCATTACCTTGAAGCCCTGAGCTGGCAACGCGATGTCGCACGTCTGCATACGATCTTTGGCGGCAAGAACCCGCATCCGAACTTCCTCGTCGGCGGTGTTGCCTGTGCCATTGACCTGAACTCGGATTCGGCGATCAATGCCAAACGTCTGTCACAGGTACAGGACATCATCAACCAGATGAGTATGTTCGTAGACCAGGTCTATATTCCCGACCTGCTGGCCATCGCCGGTTTCTACAAGGACTGGGGTTCTCGTGGTGAAGGTCTGGGTAATTTCCTCACCTATGGCGACTTCCCTACCGCCGGCAAGGGCATGGGCGATACCGCTTCGTACCTGGTTCCGCCTGGCGCTATCCTCAATCGTGATATCAACACAGTACATGAAGTTGATATGAACGACCCGAGCCAGATCCAGGAATATGTTGCACACTCATGGTATGACTATGAAGGCGGTAAAAACGCCGGTCTGCATCCGTACGATGGCGAAACCAATTTGAACTACACGGGTCCGAAGCCCCCTTACGAGCAGCTCGATGTTGATCAGTCCTATTCATGGCTTAAATCGCCACGCTGGAAGGGTAATGCGATGGAGGTCGGCCCGCTGTCACGCGTGTTGATGTTGTACGCTACCGGTAATGAACAGGCCAAGGAGCTGGTTAACCTGACACTGAATACCCTCGATGTACCGGTCACCGCATTGTTCTCTACACTGGGACGCACCGCGGCACGTGGCCTTGAAACCAAGATTTTCGCCGATGCTATGCAGGGCTGGTACGATGACCTGGTGGCCAACATCAAGGCCGGCGATACTAAAACATTCAACGAAGTCTTATGGGAGCCATCCACGTGGCCGAAACAGGCTCAGGGAGTCGGCTTCATGGAAGCACCCCGCGGCGGTCTGGCGCACTGGATCGTGATCGAAAATGAAGCCATTAAAAACTACCAGGCCGTCGTACCCAGTACCTGGAATGCAGGCCCGCGTGATGCGATGGGCCAGCCGGGCGCTTACGAGGCCGCACTGGCAGACAACCATACCCTGCACGATGTTGAACAACCGGTCGAAATCCTGCGCACCATACATAGCTTCGATCCCTGTATCGCCTGTGCGGTACATTTGACCGATCCTGACGGTGAAGAAATCACCAGCATAAAGGTACGATAATGAAAAGTGTAATAGTTACTACTCTATCACTGGCATCAACAGCAGCACTGGCGCACCCGGGTCATATCGCGAATGAAACAATTCATGGACTGTTGCACAGTGAGCACATCATCGCACTGGTGGCTGTAGGCATTATTGCGTATGCATTGAAATCATTACGCAACAAGTAGTTTCAAGGAATGATTTTTTACCACAGAGGACATGGAGGTCTACAGAGTATGATTCATGTTGAATACGCATGAATTCAAAACGCTTTTCCTCGTTACTCGTTACTCGTCCCTCGTTACTGTCTTATCCATCCCTGCCATCGATACGCGGAGTAACCAGCATGGGTGCGTATATTATGAGGAACAGTGTGAATGCCGCTATCCACAGCAGCTGTGATATCCCTATCCAGTAGGCATAAAACTCCATCGTAATCAACGGCAAAACAACCCTGAAAATTGCACCCAGCAGCAACAGCATAAAGCAGCTGCTGAGTATTTTCGGCGGCTCAAACACGTTGCGTCCAGTATGACCCAGTATCACGCGCGCCATCATCCCCATGGTCATGACGCCGATACCGCCATAGGTGAAGGCGTGTACGTACAATGCCGGCGGCGTATTCAGCCATGACACTGATGCTTTTAATGCAAAACCGAATACAATAAAACTGTAGGCCAGATACAGCACCCACAACAACGGTTTGTTCCAGATTTGAACGGTATGCCAGCCGTGCAAGCGTATCACATGCAAAATCACCAGCAGGCCAGCAACAACTGATGTGGCGGTTTCAAATCTTGTGAATACATCCATGATCCACAGGACTATCAACAGCAACAGGCTTGATATATCCAGCCACAGCCAGTTTTTGATTTCCGCCTGACTGTCGATACCCTTCTCGATAAAAAACGGTATAACACGCCTTCCCATTACAAACACCAATGCAATGATCATGTACATGCCCGAATACAAACCCCAGCGGACACCC
>JAASSE010000099.1 GCA_021768055.1 Gammaproteobacteria bacterium
ACCCCGAACGTGCAGTTGGCTGGCAGTCCCGAGATACCGGGTGGGCAGGGGACGGCGGCGCTTGCAGTGAACATGATCCCCCGCGTATTAAGTGCTAAGGCTGGTCTCTATTCCATGGTGGACCTGCCCGTGCCTGCCGCAATGCTGGGCGACGCGCGCAGCTTTGTCCACCGAGATTAACAGAGGATAATAAGCATGACAGAACTGATCGAAAAAGGTACGTGGGTTGAGATCTACAACGTCGTGCTCCCGGCAAATGAACGGGCACCACAGGTGCCGGAGGATACCCAACGGGTACCGCTGGAGATGCGTGTCAAGGGTTTTCTGCTAGCGCCTGCTGCCATTGGCGAGGATGCTGAAATCGAAACACTAAGCGGTCGTCATCTGCGCGGTAGACTGGCAGAAGTGAATCCTGCCTATACACACAGTTTTGGTTCCCCTGTGCCTGAACTTACGCCCATCGGCTGCGAGGTACGTGCCTTGCTGCATGAGAAAGGACGTATGCAATGACGCAAGAAAGTTACGCAGCCATCATGGATCAACGTGCTGAAATCATGCGCGCCTCAGTAGATATTGATTATGAACAATATACGACGGGTCGTCTGGCATTCGATTATGAGCGCTTGATGGCAGACACGGGCTATGACATAGCAACAGCATTGGCAGTACAAAAGACGACGGCGGTCGGCAAAACGCCATTGGTCGAACTGAAGAACATCACCGCACTGGCGCGCACCGTGTCAAAACCTGGGAAAGGCGCACGCATCTTTGTGAAGGATGAAGAGGCCAATCCATCAGGTTCATTTAAAGACCGCCGCGCGTCCCTGTCGGTGCACGAAGCCAGCAAACGTGGATACAGTGGCGTGGCAGCGGCAACCAGTGGTAATTATGGTGCGGCGGTGGCCTCGCAAGCGGCGAAAGCGGGGTTGCGTTGCATCATTGTGCAGGAAGCATTTGACAGTGAAGGTGTCGTGCAACCAGAGATCGCGGAAAAGACCCGCGCCTGCGAAGCTTACGGTGCAGAGGTCATACGTCTCTCGGTAGGACCGGAACTGTTTTATATGTTGCTTCGCGTACTCAAGGAGACAGGTTATTTCAATGCCTCGCTCTATACACCGTATTCTGTGCTGGGTATTGAAACATTGGGCTATGAAATTGCATTGCAAATGCAGGAACAAAGCGGCGTCTTTCCCGATGTCGTCATTGCGACCCATGCTGGTGGTGGCAACCTCACAGGAACCGCACGTGGCCTGCGCAAAGCAGGGGCAGTCAACAGCCAGGTGATCGCCGCCAGTGTCGATCTTTCAGGGTTACATATGGCTTCGGATCATGATTTCAATCGCAAGTCGTTTACCACCGGGCATACCGGTTTCTCAATCCCGTTTACCACCTGGCCGGATCGGGCGGATGTACCGCGTAACGCTGCACGTGCCTTGCGTTACATGGATCGTTTTGTGACGGTCACACAGGGTGAAGTATTTTATATGACCCAACTGCTTGCTGAACTGGAAGGACTTGAGCGGGGGCCCGCTGGCAATACATCACTTGTGGCTGCTTTTGTTATCGCGCAGGAACTCGATGAGGGGCAAATTGTTGTCGTTCAGGAAACAGAATATACCGGTGCCGGTAAACATCCGTTAGCACAACTCAACCTGGCCAGGCAGATGGGGATCGATGTAAGGCGTGGTGATCCGCGGGATAACAAGCCCGGTCAATGCATTATCATTCCTGAACACCCCTCCCAGCTGGCGGTTGTAAATATAGACATGGAATACGTGCGACGTTCCTATCTGCATAACGCCATTAAATCACTTCCAGAAGGAGAGAGCCTGTCAGAAGTCGATCTTGCCTTTCTCGCGGAAGAGACACGAATCAGCCAAACCCATGTGCAGGAGATTCTCAATGAGCTCACTGGAAAGACCAGATGATTTTGAGGTGCGCCGTGCGCATCTCAAGTCCATGTCGGATGAAGAGTTGCATGCGTATTTCTGGGAACTCGTTGACCAGATTGTCGCACCGTTGATCGAAGAAGCGCGTACCCATACCAGTCCAGCCATTGAACGCTCGGTACTGTTACGCATGGGTTTCTCGAGTATCGAGTCCAGGCAACTTGTTGATCAACAGCGCAAACACGGGCTGCTGGGTCACGGCGTGGGACACCTTATACTTGAACTGGCAAGAACTAAAGGCATTAGCGTACGCGAAGCCGGCGAGGCGTTATTACAGGGTGAGCATTGGCAGGAACTTAAGCCATGAAGCTGGACCCGAACAAAAAACTCGATATCGAGGAAGTTCTCAAGGACCTTGATAAATATCGGCCCAGGCGCAAAGGCTGGAGTTGGCGAAAGAAGATTGCGAACCAGCAGATCGGTCCCTTTATCTATAAGGATACCTCGGCCAGTCTTGAAAACTCAGTACCCTTACCTGCAGCAGAATACTTCCACAATATCGATCCCCAGTGTGATTACGTCATTACAACGGAGATTTCATCTGGCCGGTTTGAAGATGACCTACGCCGGATGCGTATGGCCGCCTGGCATGGCGCCGACCACATTATGGTTATTCGTACCACCGGGCAGTCGCATATCGATGGGCTGATCGAGGGTACACCCGAAGGTGTCGGTGGCGTTCCTATTACCAGAAAGCAGATCCGGGCAACGCGCAAGGCGCTTGATGCGATAGAAGAAGAAGTTGGCAGGCCAATAAACTTTCATTCTTACGTCAGCGGCGTTGCCGGCCCGGAAATCGCCGTGCTGTTTACAGAGGAGGGTGTCAACGGGGCACACCAGGATCCCCAGTACAATGTACTCTACCGTGACATCAACATGCATCGCTCGCTTGTTGATGCTGCCGAGTCAAAAAGAATAATGGCAGACGCCGGTATCCTGCAACTGGATGGGGCGCATAATGCCAATGCCACTGCAAAAGAGGCATGGAAGGTAACGCCGGAGTTACTGGTTCAGCATGCCATTAATACGGCTTATTCACGTGCAGTAGGTATGTCAGCTAATTTGATTGCGCTTTCCACCGTGCCACCCACCGCACCACCGGCGCCGAAAATGCGACTGGATCTGCCTTACGCAGTTGCGCTGCGTGAATTGTTCGCAGGTTATAAATTCCGCGCCCAACAGAATACGCGTTACATGGAGGCAGACACGCTGGAGACGACCGTAACGCACGTACTCGATACCTTGATCTCGCGGCTAACCTCTGCCGATATCCAGAGCACGATTACACCCGATGAAGGGCGCAATATCCCCTGGCATTACAATAATATTGCCGGGATCAACAGCACCCGGCAAACGCTCATTGGTATCGATGGCATTAATGAACAGCTCGAACTCAAGCACGATGGACCTTTACAGGTTCAGGCACGTGAAATTAAAGAGAGGGCGGTGCTGTTCCTTGAAGAAATTCTCGAGGGCGGAGGTTATTATGCCGCCGTAGAAGCAGGACAGTTCGTTGACTCGGGCTATTATCCGGAACGCAATGGTGATGGTATTGTGCGCGATCCCGCAGGCGGTGATGGTGCCGATACGGTGATCCCGCGTCAGCCTGGTTACGGTGCACCCGTGTGCAGCCACTTTGGTAACAATGTCTATGCACATGGGAAAGACAAACCCTGTGCTGACTATGGTGGCTGCACCTTATGTGATGAAACAAAGATACAGTATATCGATGAACTGGATCCCGATGACAATGTTGAAAAGCGTTTGCAGATACCATTGGCGGAACGTACCCAGGGTCTGTTAAAGCCCGAGGTCGAGAAACATGGTGACAGTATTGTTTGTGTCACATTGTTTGTCCCGGACAGTCCGGATAGCGCCGAACAGGCGGCACTTGAAATGGTAAAACACATGGGCCTGAACAATCCCGAAGTGATCAGTCGGCGGGTGATGCATCCTGCTGAGGGTAGTTTTTTCGAGATTAAAGGCATACTGGATGTTGCGATTAACAAAGATAATCTCCAGCAAGTTGCCACAGTGGAGCCGTTATCTGAAGAGGAGATCGAAGCCTGGGTACGACCGCGTGATATACACGTCGTTGCCGCCACGGTGGGTGAAGATGAACATTCGGTTGGCCTGCACGAAATCCTTGATATAAAGCACGGCGGCATAGAGAAGTACGGCTTTCATTGCCATGACCTGGGCACGTCTGTTGCTATCGAACGTATTGTGGATAGGGTCGAGAAATCGAATGCGCACGCGGTATTAATTTCGACCATCGTTACCCATGCCGATGTCCACAAACAACACATGCGGGAGCTGGATGAGCTCGTCAAGGCGCGCGGATTGCGCGAGCAACTTGTTCTGGTTGCCGGCGGCAGCCAGGTGACTGACAAGCTGGCGCGTAAGTGTGGCATGGATGCGGGTTTTGGTCACGGCACCAGCGGGCATGATGTGGCCAGTTTCCTAATGCGAGCCTTGCGCGACAGGGTAAGTGAATAATCATAAGATCGTTCAGATGAAAACACCCTGCCTCGTCATCGATATCGACAAGATCGAACACAACACGCGTACGATCGTTGAGTTGTGTAATAGCAACGGCATTGAAGTGACGGGAGTGACCAAGGTGACGTGTGGACATCCACAGGTAGCGAAGGCGATGTTACGCGGCGGTGTCACTGCGATTGCCGACTCTCGTCTGGAAAATATTCAGCGGCTTATCAAGGCAGGGATTGGTAGCAAATTAATGTTACTGCGGCTGCCAGCTTTATCCAGGGTGGATGAGGTCGTTGAATCAGTCGCGGTGAGTCTGAATTCCGAGCTTGCCGTGCTCGAAGCATTGTCATCAGCAGCCCAACGATGTGGCAAGGTGCACGATATAGTACTCATGGTGGATCTGGGAGATTTGCGTGAAGGTATCTTGCCTGACGATCTCATTCCGATTGTTAGGCAAGCGAACGAACTACCCGGTATACACATTAAAGGGCTCGGCACCAACCTGGCCTGCTTCGCTGGTGTGATGCCGGACGCAGATAATATGAGCCGGTTGGTAGAACTTGCCACCGAGGTAGAACAATGTCTTAACTTGCCGCTGGAGTTGGTTTCGGGTGTCAACTCCAGCGGGCTTGATCTCATTGCTTCAGGGGGCATGCCCGAGCGAGTCAACCATGCCCGTATGGGCGAGGCCATTCTGTTGGGCCGCGAGACCACGCATCGAAAGCCGTGGCCCGACACGTATCAGGATGCCTTCGTGTTACATGCTGAAGTACTTGAGCTGAAAAAGAAACCGTCAATTCCGTTGGGGAACCAGAGCGAGGATGCCTTTGGAACGCGACCTGAATTCGAACAACGCGGCGAGATTGTGCGGGCCTTGTTAAATGTGGGTCGCGAAGATATTAATGTCGAAGGACTTACGCCGCAGGATCCACGGGTAGTAATCCTTGGCGCTTCTAGTGGTTATCTTATCGTTGATGTAACAGCAGCTGCCGGCAGCGTTCAGGTGGGTGACACCCTCTCGTTTTTATTGAATTACGCTGCGCTGCTGGCCGCAATGACATCAGAGTATGTGAAAAAGCAAACCT
>JAASSE010000008.1 GCA_021768055.1 Gammaproteobacteria bacterium
CACTGCGCTGGTTCATCAGCAAGGTGGTCTCAACCCACCCTTCCTTGCCACCCGGTGTCGTTACTTTCAAATAACCTCCATCGTCGCTGGACTCAATGACCTCAACCGCCGTTCCGCTTTTCAGAAATTTGACAATGCGGTGTTGACTTGTTGTGCCCGAACGCATCGGTACGGTCAGCTCATCGGTTACGAAACGCGTTTCCGACCATGCTTGGGGAAGTGGAACCAGCAGCGCACAGATTATGATGAGGTATGAAAATGGTTTTATCTGGCTATTATAATTTTTCATATCGTTCTTCTTCAGGTTTGTAATGAGAAACCTTCAAGCGACATTTAGCCTGACGGGTTCGGTTGTGTCATTCCTTATAGGCAAAAACTCCATCAACATTATTTGCATGATGCTCCTCAAACCATTTGAGTTTGTCATGCAGCTTGACCACTTCTCCGACAATAATTAACGTCGGAGGTTTAATATCTTCGTTGGCAACGACGTCCAGCAACGTATCCAGTGTTGCCGTGATAACACGCTGCTGCGGCGTCGTGCCCTGCTCTACCAGTGCAACCGGTGTTGCAGGCTTGAGCCCATTTGCTACCAGCTCCTTGCACAGTGCTGGCGCACCATGGAGGCCCATGTAGAACACGATAGTCTGGTTTGGCTGTGCCAGTGCTTTCCAGTTCAGGTCCACGGAGCCATCTTTCAGATGACCGGTTACAAAAATACATGACTGCGCATAATCCCTGTGGGTCAAGGGAATACCAGCATAGCTTGCACACCCGTTTGCTGCGGTAATACCGGGCACGATCTGAAAAGGTATGTTCTCCTGCGCCAGTTCCTCGATTTCCTCGCCACCGCGACCGAATATGAACGGGTCACCGCCTTTCAGTCGCAGCACACGTTTGCCTTCTCTGGCAAGGCGCACCAGCAGCTGGTTGATGCTCTCCTGGGGCATGGTGTGTTTTGCACGTTCCTTGCCTACATATACGACTTCAGCATCGCGCCGTACCAGCTCAATGATTGCCGGAGAAACCAGACGATCGTATACAACGACATCAGCCTTTTGCATCAAACGCAAGGCACGGAATGTTAACAGGTCCGGATCACCCGGTCCGGCACCCACCAGAAATACTTCGCCGACCATTTCGGGTAGTTCCGCAGCATCATCAACAGCTTTCTGCAGCAAGTTGAGCGCATCATCTTCACGTCCGGCAAAAACCTGCTCAGCGACCGTACCTTCCAGAATATTTTCCCAAAAGTGTCGGCGCTGCTCGACGTTGGGGAATGCAGCTTTTACCTTGTCCCTGAATTGCTCCACCAGTTTACCCAGCTTGCCGTAGCTCGCCGGAATCAGGCCTTCCAGCCGGGTTCGTATCAAACGTGCCAGTACCGGTGAAGCACCACCAGTAGACACAGCGATCTGTACCGGTGAACGGTCGATAATGGAAGGCATGATGAAATTGCACAGATCTGGATTGTCCGCTACGTTTATCGGGATATTACGCTGCCTGGCGAGGTCCGATACTGATTTGTTTACGTCTCGATTATCAGTTGCCGCATAAACCAGAGCACAATCGTCCAGGTCGGCTGTTTCGAACTCACGCTTGTGGTGCGTAATCTTTCCCGATGCCGCCTGCTTGTCCAGCTCTTTACTGAGTTCGGGAGATACCACGGTCACATCTGCGCCTGCTTTTAATAACAGGCTTATCTTTCTTGAAGCCACGGTACCGCCACCGACAACCAGACACCGGCGTTTATTTACTTGATAAAATATCGGCAGATAGTCCAATGATAAATTCGCTTTGGTCTCAACTTGTAAAAAACGCTGACCGTGAATGTGCCAGCGCCAAATAAAGCAACAATATTATTATTCTTTAAACAGTCGCCAGTAATTCTTCCAGTTCGCCGCTTTGATTGATCTCTGACAGATCATCAAAACCTCCCACATGATGATCGCCTATGAAAATCTGCGGTACGGTCTGGCGACCCGTAATCTTCATCATGTATTCAAACTGCTCCGGGTCTTCATCAACTTTGATAACTTCAAAACTAACACCCTTGCTGGCCAGCAGACGCTCAGCTGCTCTGCAGTAGCCACACAAACGTGCTGAATAAACTTTGATAATATTTGACGACATTGTTCTAACTAGTGTAATGGATATCAGATATTTAAGGCTTATAGACTGTTAATCACTGACTGAAGTTTCTTTTGAACCGTTTCGGCAATCTCGCCCAGCGACGGGTTGTCAATTGCCTGCATGGATGCAATAGGATCAACAGCGGAAACCTCTACTTCTCCGTCAGCCCTTTCCTGTACGATGACATTGCAAGGCAGCATCACACCGATCTTGTCTTCAGCCTGAAGCGCCTTGTAGGCGTACTGGGGATTGCAGGCACCAAGAATGATGTATCGTGGAAAGTCCACGTCCAGTTTTTTCTTTAGCGTGGCGCTCACATCAATCGTGGTCAATACACCGAAACCTTCTTCGGACAGGCATTGCGTGACTCGATCAATGGCATCATCAAACGAAGCATCCACGACTTTTGAAAAGGTATAGGACATAACTAACCCCTGTAATATCAGGCGCTTATTATATACCAATTCAGCGGCTTAAGGAGAATTCAGGCTATTGCTGCAACGGCGGAGGCGCCACGCGCAAGACTTCCTCAATCGTGGTCAGCCCCTTGGCAACCTTGCTGGCACCGCTGAGACGCAGTGGCCTGAGGCCTTCCTTGATGGCCGTCTGGCGCAATTCGGAGATATCGCAGGAGGCATTGACCAGCTGCCTGATTTTCGGTGAGAAGGTAAACATCTCGTAAATACCCATGCGGCCCATATAGCCTGTGTTGCGGCATTCCAGGCATCCCACCGGTTGCATGATCTGCTCCGGTTTTTTCGATTTCCACGGCTTCACCAGCTCCTTCCAGTCGTCTTCGCTGATCTCTGTCGGTTGTTTGCAATGGGGGCATAATGTCCTGACCAGGCGTTGAGCCATCACACCAAGGATGGAGGATTGCAGCAGATACGGCGGTACGCCGATATCGAGCATGCGCGTGATCGCTGCGGGTGCATCGTTGGTGTGCAAGGTTGATAATACCAGGTGACCGGTCAATGCCGCCTGAATCGCGATCTCGGCCGTTTCCATGTCGCGTATCTCACCGATCATGATGATATCGGGGTCCTGGCGCATCAGGGTGCGCACACCGGTAGAAAAGTCGAGGTTGATATTCCTCTGTACCTGCATCTGGTTAAAACTTGGTTCTACCAGTTCGATCGGGTCCTCGACGGTGCATACGTTTACTTCCGGCCTGGCCAGCTGTTTCAATGTGGAATACAGCGTGGTGGTCTTGCCCGAACCTGTCGGTCCGGTTACCAGGATAATACCGTTCGGCTGGCTGATCATGGACTGCCACATCTCGTCATCATTTTCACTGAAGCCGAGCTCGCGGTAATTCTTTACCAGCACTTCGGGATCGAATATACGCATCACCAGCTTTTCGCCAAACGCGGTCGGCATTGTTGACAGGCGCAGTTCAACTTCTGTTGCATCCGGTGTACGTGTTTTCAAACGACCATCCTGGGGCCTGCGTTTTTCTGCCACATCCATGCGACCGAGAATCTTGATACGGCTGGATACTGCCGACATTACATTGGTGGGTATCTGGTAGACGTCATGCATGACGCCATCAATGCGGAAGCGGACGTTACTCATATCACGCCGCGGTTCAAGATGGATATCACTGGCACGCTGATCAAAAGCGTATTGAAGCAACCAGTCGACAATGTTAACGACATGCTGGTCGTTTGCATCGAGCTTGCCGCTGCGGCCCAACTCCATCAACTGTTCAAGGTTTTGAATATTACCAACAGCTGGCTCGCCGGAAGCCTGCGCACCGGTTATTGATTTTGATACCGTGTAAAATTCAAGCAGGTAACGACTGATATCATCTGGATTCGAGATAACCAGTTCGAAATCTTTTTTATGAATGCGACCAAGTTCGTCCATCCATTCAAGATCATACGGCTGCGCGGTAGCGACCGTGATTGACCTGTCATCGACCTTGATAGGCAATACATTGAAGCGTGCGGCATAGGCGTAAGACATCACCTCGGTTACCTGTGCCACATCGATTTTCAACGGATCGATTCGCGCATAAGGCAGTTCTACACGCTCAGCAAACCATTCCGTTAAAACTTCCAGTGACAGTGGTCGCACTTTGCGCGGGTCGGTCCAGTTACGCTCGGCAACGATCTGCAGCGGGTGCTTGTTATCATAAGCCGCACCAATAGCGATGGTACGCAGCATGTGCGCATTTTCACTGTCGACAAGCCCGTCCTGCTCCATCCAGGTCAGGATTTCATGTAAATCCAGCTTGTGGTTTTTTTGCTTGTCGATCACGGCGCTCATATTATTTCCGCATCATGCTGTTGGCAGCACATCAAAGGTGCCCGGAGGTTCAGACAGGTTTTCACTTATTACCTCTATATTAGTCACTTTTGCGTATTCCGGGCCTATTTTCAGCCAATTTTCCAGCTCTTCCAGCACAGCCTCCCCACCACAAGCAAGCAATTCGACACGCCCGTCGTGGCGGTTTCTAACCCAGCCAGCCAACCCCAACGACAGCGCATAGCGCTGGGCACTGCTGCGGTAAAACACACCCTGCACCCGCCCGGAAATCAGATATCGTTTGCATGCATTTGCCATACGATATTCTTTTTTACCTCTGTGACCTCTTCCGGCTTTTCTGAATCATAAAAACCGATTGCATAATCTTGCCTGCCAGGGCGCAGCCATTCAACCGATCAGGCTGAGTGGCAAAGACTGGTGGTTTAGTACTATTTCTTCGTATAAAAAAAGGCCCGCAAGCGGGCCTTTTTTAGTAACCATGTAGAAACAGATTTACTGGGCAAGGTAATCCAGGTCTGACTGTTCTACATCACCAACTGACCAGGCACCACGTGTTTTGGCATGGTTGATTGCAGCATCTATTTCAGCAGATGTTGCATTGCGGTCGATGGAGAAATTCTGGCCCGGGTAAATCAGGTCAGGATCTTTGATCTGGTTGCGGTTGGCCTTGTAGATCAGTGGCCACTGGTAAGAGTCAGCGTAGATCGTGGGCTTGCCTGAGATGTTCCACAGGTTGTCGCCACGAACAACCGTGTAGCTGTCAGCACCAGCACCTACCATGCCAGTACCGACCATAGCTGCTTCATGTGCAGCACGGTCACTTTCACTCATCATGTCGAGGAATTTCTGGTTTTCTCTGGCGGCCTGTGCCTGCGCATCTTTAGCCTGCTCAAGAGCCTGGTTGGCCAGCTTGAGCGCTTTGGCTTCGTCGCCGTCAGCCAGTGCTTTTTCAGCTTTCTTGATTATCTTGCCTGTGTCACGCCATTCATGACCCAGCTTTTTAGCCTTGGCATTTTCAGCTTTTGCATCAGCGATGGCCTGTTCAGCAGGGCTGACCGCTGCTTCTTCTACGGTCGCACAACCTGCCATCAATCCAAGACTCAGGGCGGCCACCATTATTAAACGCGCAGAAATTCGCATGCTCATAAACTCTCTCCAGATTTCGGGAAATTTGATGTTAGTGTGGTTAGTTCTTGTTGTTGAAATTATTATAGATGCAAAAGCTATCAATGTGTGTAAATAGTGTCAAGAAGAATCCGAAATATAACCTGGCTCTTTTACCGCCTGGATACATCCAGTATGCTGTGCCCCTGCTGATTCGAGGAGACGGTGTCATCCATGCTTAAAATTTATCACAATCCACGTTGCAGCAAGTCGCGCCAGACCTTGCAACTGATTGAATCTAATGGGGTTACTGCTAATGTGGTTGAATATCTCAAGCAACCGCTCAGTGCCGCGGAACTCTCCGAAATCCTTGACCTGCTGAGGCTGGAGCCACGCGAGCTGATGCGAACCAAGGAGAAGGCGTATAAGGAAAACGGGCTAGATAACCCGGACCTCGGCCGTGATGAGCTGATCACAGCGATGATAGCTAATCCCATTCTAATTGAGCGTCCTATAGTGATCCACAACAATACCGCAATAATTGGACGCCCGCCTGAAAAAGTACTGGATATTCTGTAATGGCTGACATTTTAGTGCTCTACTACAGTCCGGGCGGTACTACCGCGGAGATGGCAAACGTGGTTGCCCACGGGGTTGAACAGGTTGACGGCATGCAGGCACGTATTCGCACCGTACCACCGGTGTCCGCCGTCACTGAGGCAACGCAGGGCCCTGTTCCCGAGAGCGGGCCTCCGTATGCTACAAACGACGACCTCGAACAATGTGCAGGCCTGATTATGGGAGCACCAACCCATTTCGGCAACATGCCAGCGCCTTTGAAATACTTTATCGATAACACCAGTCCCCTGTGGATGTCCGGTGCCCTCGAAGGCAAACCTGCCGGGGTGTTTACCGCGAGCACCAGTCTGCATGGCGGACAGGAAACAACCCTGTTGACGATGATGCTGCCGTTACTCCATCATGGCATGCTGATAGCGGGTCTGCCCTATACACAAATGGAGCTGTTCAAAACTGAAACTGGGGGCTCACCCTACGGTGCAAGCCGCGTTACGGACGATCTTGAAAAACACCCCCTGAGTGATGATGAACGCACGTTGTGCATGGCACTGGGAAAACGTGTTGCCGAAGCTGCGAAAAAACTGTCTAGCTAATGGTGTTCTATCGTGCATCTGAATAATGTAGCTATCTCGCACTGGATGGCATTGACCGGTTACTTTGCATTGATAATCGGTATTTATGTCTGGCATATGTTCATCAATGACACGCCTGACTATGCCATTTCAATCATGCTGATTGTACAGCTTGGGCCATTGATGTTTCCAATGCGCGGTTTACTTGCGGGCAAGGTGTATACACATGCGTGGTCCATGTACATGGCGATACTCTATTTCATCATTGGCGTCTGGTATGCAGGTGCTGCGGAAGGTCGTGGGTTCGGTATGTTTTTAATCGTAAGCAGCATGTTGTTCTTCACCGGCACACTGTTGTACACGCGCTATGCCGGCAAGCGCTCATCAGGCTAGTTATCTTCTACTTCCAGGACAGTTTTTATAAACGGTATAGTCAACCTGCGCTGCATGGACATCGAGGCCTTATCAAGATGATCCAGCCGTTCGAACAGGCCGAACAGGTCTCTTGGATAATGCGTTAGCAGGTAGTTTGCTACCTTTTCTGCCATTTCAAGTCCATACTGGTCAGCACGCATCTGCAGGGCCCTGATCTTGTCTCTATCGTTCAGGTCCTGCAACTGAAAAACAGGGCCCCAGCTCAGTCGCGAGCGCAGGTCTGCAATCGCAATACTCATCGTATCCGGTGACTGCCGCGAAGCAAATACAATGCGCTTGCCGGTTTCCCTGATCCGGTTTATCAAATCGAACAGCGCCTCTTCCCAGTCCGGTGATTGCATCAACATATGTACATCGTCAATGCACACCAGGTCCAGCTGCTCAAGTCCTTCAAACACCTGTGGTGAGGCATGCACTATTGCGGTGACCGGCAGGTAACAAACAGAACGTCCCTTCTGTGATGCCAGGTTGCATGCAGCCTGTAATAAATGACTTTTGCCGCTACTGCGCTCACCCCAAAGCAGCAGCTGAGTCTCCCCGTCGCCCAGCGCACATTGTCGCAGCAGTTCAACTGCAATGGCGTTTTCACCCGTAACGAAGGCATCAAATGTAAAGCGTTCGCGCGGCTCGAACCCAAGCGGCAACTGTTGGTAACTCTGTGGCATCAAGAACTAATTCTGCAACTGGTAGCGCAGGACGATTTGCTGGTCCGGGTTATCGCCCGTCCTGACTGAGTCAATCACAGGTTGCAGAGTTTTTTCGGTGGACACCAGGCGCGTGAAATCATCGATGCCTCCACGCAAGTCAATCTCAAAGACCACGATATCCTTGTCAGCACGCACCAGTCTTGTTTGTTTAACAGCCGTCAATCCTTCAAGGAATTTCTGAATTTTTCTGTAATCTGTGACTGAGTTAACCTTGTTGATCTCAACGTGAAGGCCTGCGCCCATGGTATCGATCCTTTCCAGTACAGCATAGTGCTTGCCGATTTCGTCTGTGGACAGGTCAATTGCCTCGGCGATCAGCGCATTATAATCACTACCACTCAAAGACCAGTTGCTGGATGAGTTTTCCACGTACAACGTCCAGTCACCTTTCCATTTGCTACCAGTCCAGCTAAGTCGTCCAATGATTGCGGGGCCCTTGGTATAACGCTTGGAAGCTGCTTTCACAGGTGTCTCAAATGCCGCCCATACATCTGAAAAACGCAACAGCTTCCTGTCATTTGCATCATTCTTAGGCCATACCACCGGTAAACCACGCCTTACCGATGAAGTTTCCACTGATTGTTTGAGTAGTGACTCGTCATTGTTCTTTAATACGTAACGATTTACACCATCACGCACCGCCAGCCAGACGACGGCCTCACTGCGGTGTTCACCCCAAACTGCAAGATCATTTTTACGAATCAAGGATATGATCTTGTCAGCGTTAAATTGCACATTCAGAACAAATTCTTCCTCGCGCGTTGTCACAGTTTCGATGTCCGTTTCATTCGCTTCCTGCTCAGCTTCCTTTTCCTTGTAACTAAACTGTTGCACGTAGGATGATGCGCTGCCCGGTTTCAGTTGCTTTACAGCATCACGGCTGCCTGTCACCCTGATCAGCACTTCCTGTAATCCCTTGGTAAAGACCGCTGAACGAACCTGTCTGCTTTGATCAGGTACCGGATACTCGACACTGTATAAATCCTCGACCACGATGGCGTGAGCGTTCGGCGTGATTAGGTACTGCAGCGCGATCACTAGCAGGGCGATAACACATTGATGGATAGTCGACTGTAAAGGCTTCATCGCGAACAACATTACCGAAAATCACTCGGTTACCGGGATATTCATATAAAAGGCGGGTTTGACTCGCCGGGAGCGTGTACAATACCACACCTGAAGAACCTCTGAAGAAGTTATGCCCGAACAGGACCATCAGAAACCCCTCAGTTACCGTGATGCCGGTGTCGACATCGATGCCGGCAATGAACTGGTCGAAAAAATCAAAAACAGCGTTGCCAGCACAAAGCGACCCGGTGTAATGGGCAGCATCGGCGGTTTCGGCGGCCTGTTCGAACTGCCGCTTGACCGCTACCGGCAGCCGGTGCTGGTCTCTGGCACGGACGGCGTTGGCACCAAGCTGAAACTGGCAATTCAGCTCGACAAGCACGACACTATCGGCATTGACCTGGTCGCGATGTGCGTCAATGACATCCTGGTACTGGGCGCCGAGCCCCTGTTCTTCCTCGATTACTACGCCACTGGCAAACTCGATACCCGAATAGCGGCCAGTGTCGTGGAAGGTATTGCTGAAGGCTGCCGCCAGGCAGGTGCAGCCCTGATTGGCGGTGAAACAGCTGAAATGCCGGGCATGTACGAAAGCGGTGACTACGATCTCGCCGGTTTTTGTGTGGGCATCGTGGAAAAGAGCGAGGCCATTGATGGCAGCAAAGTCAGGGAGGGTGATGCACTGATTGCGCTGGCATCCAGCGGCCCGCATTCCAATGGTTATTCCTTAATACGCAAGGTACTGGATGTCAGTGGTGCTGATCTTGGCCTGGATTGTGGTAGTGTCTCACTCGCCGATGCCCTGCTCGCACCTACTCAGATTTACGTGCAGGCGCTGAAAGACATCATCGCAAATCACGATGTCCATGCCATGGCGCATATTACCGGTGGCGGACTGCTCGAGAACATACCCCGCGTTCTGCCACAAAATACCCGTGCCATCATTGACAGCGATAGCTGGTCGTTGCCTCCGGTATTCCAGTGGTTGCAGCAAAACGGCAATATTGAACAAAACGAAATGTACCGCACCTTCAACTGCGGC
>JAASSE010000100.1 GCA_021768055.1 Gammaproteobacteria bacterium
CATCGGATTGTGTGCCGCGCTCCGTTCACAGGGCCTGGCCGTACAGCCATACAAAAAAGGGCCGGACTATATTGACCCGCACTGGCTGGCAAAAGCCGCAGGACGGGAATGTTACAACCTTGATTTCTATACCATGGACCATGATGAAATCCTGGAGCGATATCATTTGCATTCAGATGATGCAGATATTTCTATCATCGAGGGAAACAAGGGACTGTATGACGGACTGGATCTGGATGGCAGCAACAGTAACGCGGCACTGGCTACATTACTCGAAACACCCGTCGTGCTGGTGCTGGATGCGCGTGGCATGACGCGTGGTGTAGCACCCCTGATACTGGGTTACCAGGCTTTCGATGAGCACATCAACATCCGTGGCGTTATTCTGAACAATCTCGGCGGTTACCGCCATGAAGACAAGTTACGCAAAGTGATTGAACACTACACGGATGTACAGGTCATAGGGGCTGTGCATTATGATGCCGGGCTGGATATCGAAGAGCGCCATCTGGGCTTGATACCGAGCCACGAAGATGCAGAATGTCTTAGCAAAATCAATAATTTGAAGCAATCTATTGAGAAACAGGTCGATCTGGAGGCGCTGCTCAAAATTGCCAGCACCGATATTCCTGTTGCTTCACCATCAGTGACGGTCGGGCCCCTGGCTGACCAGGGTGAACTGGCCATCGGTATCATTGAGAACGCAGCTTTCGGTTTCTACTACCCGGATGATCTCGAGGCAATGCGGCAGGCAGGTGCGACGCTGGTATCAATTGACTGCTTTACAGACAGCACGCTGCCCGATATCGACGCCCTGTTTATCGGCGGTGGCTTTCCTGAGACACATATGCAACAACTGGAAAACAACGCTGCGTTCCGCAATCACCTGGCACAGGCCATAGATAACGGTCTACCGGTTTATGCTGAATGCGGAGGACTCATGTACCTGGCGCAATCTATCGAATGGAACGGGCAGAAACATGACATGGTCGGTGCCATACCGGCCGATATAATGATGGAAGACAGACCACAGGGCCGGGGCTATGTACAGCTAGAAGAAATGGAAGATGGTCTCTGGCCAATATCAGGTCATACCCTGCCTGCCCATGAATTTCACTATTCAAGATTTATAAATCTGGATAAAAATGCTAGATTTGCATATCGCGTATTGCGCGGTACTGGAATTGACGGCAAATATGATGGCTATATTCGCAACAATATGCTCGCCTGCTATACGCACCAGCGTAATACCAGGAACAATAACTGGGTCGAGCGCTTTATAACGTTTGTTCATCAATGTAAAAATTAATAAAAGTCATGATTACTATTACTGAACAAGCCGCCAAACAAATCAAGCTATCCTCCAAACAAGGCAACACGGAAGGCATGCCATTGCGTATCGCTGCAACCAGAAATGCTGATGACAGTATTCACTATGGCATGGGCTTTGATGACAGCAAGGATGACGATATCAAGGTCACTTCTGAAGATATAGAAATCATTATTTCACCGGTCAGTGCCGAATTATTAAAGGATACGGTACTGGATTTTGTAGAACTGGAACCCGGTAAACATCAGTTCATTTTTATGAATCCAAATGATCCTAGCTATAAGCCGCCACAAGACGATTCATAAACCTGTTTCATACATCAGCAACTGTCTTTCAGGCACAGTGCCATTCAGATGGGTAACAATCAAATAAACTGGAGCATCGAGTCACTTAACACGCTCTACCAGATTAGCAGTGTTATAAATCTTGCCAGCACGCGCGAGGAATTGCTGTCTGACTTTAACCGCACTTTTACCAGGAACATAGGTGCTGACGCCAGTATCGTTCGCCTGTTAACAGATGATGGCTGGATGGAGATAGTATCCAGTTATGGTATAGATGATACTGATCTGAAAATTTTTCAGAAAACCCCTATCGACGGAACAATGTTCAGTCGCACCAGTGAAACGATTCATGAAAGCACTGAACCGTTCCTGCAAGAAATTCATACAGACGGAAAATATAAAATCTATACCATTCCTGTACGCCACATAGTTCGCACACGCGGTGTTATAAATATTTTCTCGAGAACCCCTATCAAGTTCACTGATGAAACACACCAATTGTGGTTGAAAGTAGGAGAACACCTCGGACAGGCACTGGAAAAACTCGACGAAGAATCAGACGCCAAACAGCAACTGATCCAGAACGAACGCAATATGATCGCCAATGAATTACACGACTCACTGGCACAGACACTTGCGTCCGTTCGCTTCCAGGTACGCGTGCTGGATGAAGCCCTGCAACCGACCTCCGAATTCACCACCATCAACAGTATTGAACGGGTCGAACACGGTCTCGACGAAGCATATACCGACCTGCGCGAGCTCATTGCACACTGCCGTATTCCCGTTGAAAAACAAGGACTTATTCCATCAATTAAACGTGTTGTCGAAAAATTTCGTGAAGATACCAATATACATATCCTGTTACAATGCGAATGCGATAACCCGGATATACCGGGAAACATGGAAATGAATGTCTACCGGATTGTGCAGGAGGCACTGACCAACATCAGAAAGCACGCTGACGCGCATATTGTTCGTGTACTGTTGCAATGCGATGATGATGGTAACTTTCGTGTACTCATTGAAAATGACGGCCAGGGTTTTAACATGGAAGAGATTCAAAGCGATGCCGGGACACACCTTGGCCTGACCATTATGCAGGAAAGGGCCCGACACCTGGGTGGCTCGCTGAAAATAGACAGTAATCCTGATGAAGGCACCCGGGTAGAATTAAACTTCAACTACAAGCCAGATTAACCAGAAACGATTAAAGCCATGCGCGTACTGATAATTGATGATCACGCCCTGTTTCGTGACGGCCTGCAAGGCCTGCTTGAACAGCGCGGCATTGAGGTTGCGGGCGCTGTTGCTTCGGGTGCTGAAGGCATCAAACTGACCGAAGAGCTGAAGCCGGATATCGTTCTGCTGGACCTGCGCATGCCGGACATGGGCGGGCTTGAAGTTTTACAAAAGCTTAAGGCAAATAAATCGACCATACCGGTAGTAATGCTGACAACAAGTAATGAGGAATCTGATCTTATTAAGTCATTGCGCTCGGGCGCACAGGGATATTTACTGAAAGACATGGAACCGGATGAGCTTGTCAGCGCATTGCGGGACATCGAAAATGGTAAGAATGTTGTCGCACAGGATCTGACTGATGCACTTGCGCGTATGGTCCAGGGCGACACCAATATTACCGATGAAGAAGGGCCATTCTCGGAACTTACACCGCGGGAAATGGAAATTCTGTGCTTACTGGCCGAGGGCCAGAGCAATAAACTGATTGCGCGTAACCTGGGCATTTCGGATGGTACCGTGAAGCTTCACGTCAAGGCCATTTTGAGAAAGCTGGGCATACACTCCCGCGTTGAAGCCGCTGTCATCGCCGTTGAGCAGGGATTGCGTAAAAACAGGCAGAGCTGAGCCAATGAAAACATTTAAAGAAATTGTCGAACTGGCAAGACAGGAAGTGTCCGAACTGTTTCCCTGGGACGTTGAAGAACGTATAAACGCAAACAAGGAGCTGTTACTGCTCGACATTCGGGAAGAATGTGAATATGTAGCACTTCATATAGAACATTCCATGCTGATCCCACGCGGTATCCTTGAAACCGCCTGTGAAGAAGAATACGAAGATTCTGTACCAGAACTAATAGATTCGAGAGACCGGGAAATCATAATTATTTGCCGTTCCGGAAACCGCAGCATTCTGGCTGCACAAAGCATGCAGTGGCTGGGTTATAAAAATGTTACATCCATGAAAACAGGTTTGCGCGGATGGAATGATTATGAGCTGCCATTGATTAACCGTTTTAAAGAAGTTGTTGGAGCTGATGACGCGGAACAACTTCTCGATGCCGGTTTTTGTTCAACCATGATGCACCCGGACAGGCGAACTATTATTGACGATTAGGAACGGCTTTAGCCGCGAAAAAAGTTAATCATTGTGCCCGGTTCGCGGCTAAAGCCGCTCCTACATATTTAATCCCGGTCGTAATGCTTGTGATCCTTACGTCTGCGCCCTGCTTTTTGTGATACCACGCCTTTTATTGCATCCATACCTTCGATTTCAACAGTATCGTATAAATCGTTCAGCGGCACCAGGTAATAGCGCTGTTCATGAATCCGGAGCTGCCTGAAAATATATTCATTATCATGCATGGCGATGACATAACTGCCGTCCCTGATCGCACCGGCAGGGTCGATTACGATAACCGATCCTTCCTCGAACTCGGGCAGCATGCTGTCGCCCAGCACGCGTAAGGCGAACGGTTCACTTTCGGCACAGCCTGAACTGCAAAAAGACATCTTAAGCTCCTGATTCAGTAAAGATAATTATACATTTTTCAGACCCGCCACTCCATTACGATGATGTATGCATGTTGTATTTGTGAGAAAATACGCAACACGATTCACAGTTTGATAACACCCTTAATACATGACAGACACCATCAAGAAAGACAAATTCGTTTCCCTGACCTACACCATCACGGACGAGAACAACGAGATACTCGAACGTATGGATTTGCCGATCAAATATATTCATGGCCGCGACAGCCAGGTCATCGAGAAAATCGAGAACGCACTCGAAGGCTGCACTACCGGTGACGAAGTCAGCGTGGAGCTGTTGCCTTCTGAGGGTTTCGGTGAGCACCAGCCCGAACTCACCTACACCGATGATATTGAAAATGTTCCACCCGAATTCCGCCATGTTGGAGCCGAAATCGAGTTCCAGAACGACAAGGGCGAATCCAGGATGTTTCGCGTTTCGAACATCGAGGACGGCAAACTTACCGTCGATGGCAACCACCCGTTTGCGGGAAAGATCATTACCTACAATGTAACCGTGAATGAAGTACGCGATGCCACTCCCGAAGAAATGACTAATGGTGTAGCGCAAACACCCTCTCTGCACTGATGCATTAAGGCCGCCTTCGACAAGCTGTATCATACAGCTGATTGACAGCAAAAATCCTTGAAATACAAATAGATCCATTCCATGACTATTGGTGCCTGCAGTTGCCATAGTTACCGGCATCAATCCATCAACTATCAAGGACCTACGCGCTTTTTTATAGCGCCATAAAAGCCTTTTTACTGAAAAAACCCTGCATTTAGGGTATCCTTCGCGCTCCATAATCGTCCGGACTCAGGTTTCCATGCCTTCGGTACCCGATATAACAGACGCAGAACAATGGGCTGTTGAAACCACGCTAAAGGAAAGGTGGCCGGACGAGAACATTGATATTCAGCTCGCGGACGTCGAAATAAGGATGTATCCGACAGACCGGGAACTCACGGTGTGCCCCGCTATGTTCTGGGAGCACAGTGAAACCAGTTTTGTGATTATCAAGGTTGCTGAGAAAGCTTACCGCAGCCAGTTTTATTACCGGGGGTATCAGCAGTACGGGACC
>JAASSE010000101.1 GCA_021768055.1 Gammaproteobacteria bacterium
AAGTGGTGTGTGGCAAGAAAAAAGCGCTTCAAGCGCTTTTTTTGTTCCTTGTCTCTGAAAAATATTAATGCGCAACACGCGTTAATATTCTTTCATAAGAAGGCTCTTGCCAGTCATTGAAGACGGCTGTTGCAGGCCCATCAAGTGCAGCACGGTTGGTGCCACCGAACTCAGGTCACCGCCTGGCAGCAGATGCCAGTTCGCTTCGTCAATAACCATGCACGGTACCGGGTACAGCGTATGCTGCGTATGCGGTTCCTGCGTTACAGGGTCAACCATTTCATCACAGTTGCCATGGTCAGCTGTCAATACCACTGAAAAACCTGCTTCCTCGGCTGCATCCAGAACGCGGCCAACATGTTTATCCAGCGCTTCAACAGCAGCAATGACAGCATCACGTACCGCGGTATGACCTACCATGTCGCCATTGGCGAAATTGACCAGGATAAACCCGTACTCGCCCGACTGTAGCGCCTCGATGACCTTGTCCGCCACCCCGGCGGCGCTCATCTCGGGCTTCAAGTCGTAGGTGGCGACGGCCGGTGAATGCACCATGACATGCTCTTCGCCGGCGAACGGTTTCTTCTTGCCGCCGTTGAAGAAATAGGTGACGTGCGCATATTTTTCAGTTTCCGCACAGTGGAACTGCTTGTAACCGGCACGACTGACGACTGATGCAACCGTCGCTTGTGGACGTTCAGGCGCAAACCCGATCGGCAGCAGGAACTCGGGATCATATTCGGTCAGGCAGGTCACCGTCGCTCCAGTGAAGTCGCCGACTTCAAAATTATCGAAATCGGTATAGCTCAGAGCCTTGGCCAGCTGGCGCGGACGATCGTTACGGAAATTGAAGAAGATCACGCTGTCGCCGGACTGGATCAGATCGCAGCCTTCGAGGATGATCGGCTTGATGAACTCGTCGGTCTGCTCATGCGCATAGGCCGACTCGATCGCGTAGCGCGCGTTTTCCTCTTTCTGGCCTTCACCTTCAACCATCGCCTTCCAGGCGATTTGGGTCCTGTGCCAGCGATGATCGCGGTCCATGGCATAGTAGCGACCGCAGATGGTGGCGATGCAGCCGCCGGCATCTTCCAGCCGGTTTTCCAGCTCCTGCAGATATACCAGCGCAGACATCTGCGCAGTATCGCGGCCATCGGTAATCATGTGGACGACAGGTTTGACCTTGTGCTGCGAACACAACTCGATCATTGCGAACAAGTGGTTGATGTGGCTGTGCACGCCGCCATCGGACACCAGTCCGACCAGGTGCAGCGGGCGCTCCTGCTCGGCTGCGTCTTCGACTGCAGCGACCAGTGCGGCATTCTCGAAAAAATTGCCGTTCTCGATCTCGTCGTTGATGCGCACCAGGTCCTGGCGCATGACCGTACCGCTGCCCAGGGTCATGTGGCCCACTTCGGAATTGCCCATCTGCCCGTCAGGCAGACCAACCGAGGTACCGCAGGCATCCAGCGTGGTATGGCTGTGTTGTGAGAAGTACTCGTCGAGCCGCGGAGTTCGGGCTTCCTGTACGGCATTGTTGAGTCGGCTCGGGTTGACACCGAAACCGTCCAGAATCACCAGCAGCGTCGGTCTGCGTGGGACTGTTCTGGAGCCTTTTTTCGCTTCTTTTTTCTCGTCTTTGATCTCGTCTTTCTTCTCTTCAGCCATCTAACTCTCTGATCTTTACTGTATTTTTTCGCTTTATTTGCGGGCGGGCATTTTACACTATTTGCGCCGCCTCCGGGGTGGCGCGATGGGACTGTTCAGTCAATATTGGGGAAATAATGGCGCTTAGTCGGGGCGGCGCAGGTTTTCTTCCTCTTCCTGCTCCATTTCGTCCATCATCGCTTCCATGGCTTCATCATCCGGCTGGTTTGCACCATCATCGTGAAACGCGAACTCGGGATCGCTCTCGTCCAGCGGCTTCGGTTTGATGAACAGGCGTGACATGATCAGGCCGATTTCAAAAAGCGCCCACATCGGTACCGCCAGCAATGACTGCGAAATCACGTCCGGCGGGGTCAGCATCATGCCGATGACAAAGACACCGACAATGATATAAGGCCTTTTTGCCGCCATTTTCTCCGGCGTGGTCGCACCTGCCAGGATCAGCAGAAACGTGGCCACCGGCATTTCGAAGGCGATACCGAAGGCAAAGAATATCGCGATGATGAAGTCCAGGTACTGGCCGATGTCGGTCATCACCGCGACACCTTCCGGTGACACGCCGATGAAAAACGCGAACAGCAACGGGAACACGACAAAATAGGCGAAGGCGATGCCGCAATAGAACAACACCACACTGGAAATCAGCAGCGGCGCAGCCAGCCGCTTTTCATGACTGTACAGGCCCGGTGCAACAAATGCCCACAATTGATGCAGCAAATAAGGCACTGCCAGCAACACCGCTAACAGCAACACCAGTTTGAACGGTACCAGAAACGGTGAGGTCACGCCGGTGGCGATCATCGAGGTGCCTTCCGGCATCAGCGCCAGCAGCGGCGCCGCCACGGTCGAGAAAATCTCTTCTGAAAACGGGAACAGCAGCAGGAAAAGAATAAGTACCGCCAGCACCATGTGCAGCAGGCGGTCACGCAACTCGATCAGGTGCTCGAGCAGGCTCTGCTCTTTGCTGTCAACCTCGTTCTGGCTGTCTTCATCGGCTGACATAGATCATTCTCTGGTTTTATCTTCGGCGTCTGCTACATCCAGAGCCTGTTCTGATTCGGCCGGCTTTGTTTCCTGTTCGATGATTTCATAATCAGGCTCGGATGCTTCTTCATCTTCGTCTTCTTCATCTTCATTTTCACTCAGCTCATCTTCTGCATCGAAGCCTACCTTGTGATTCAACTGGCTTTGCAGCTCGTTGATCTGCACTTCCTGGTTGTGGATCATGCGCTTGAGTTCACCCACATCGAATTCACTGGCAACCTCTTCCTTGACGCCTTCGATATAACGCCGTGCCTTGCCGAACCAGAGCCCGGCAGTACGTGCTGCCTTGGGCAGTCGTTCCGGCCCGACCACAATCAGCGCCAGTATCAGGATAAGGAATATTTCCCAAAAACCGATATCAAACATGCGGGGATGTCAGGAGGGTGTGCGTACCAGCGTACGCTTAAGCTTTATCTTTGTCTTTTGACTCAACTTCGGCATCGATGACGTTGCTGTCATCCTGCTCGATTTCCTTCTTCATCGTTGTATCTTCAGCACCTTCTTTCATGGCGCCTTTGAAACTTTTTACCGCTGAACCCAGGTCACCGCCGAGGTTACGCAGCTTTTTCGTACCGAACAGTAAAATAACGATGCCAAGTACAATCAATAATTGCCAAATACTAATACCCATTTTCTCTCTCCAGTTTCACTCGGTACCTGAATACGATCAGGCCTTACGTGAAGCTTTTTCATCATGACCGGATACGCCGAAGCGCCGGCCCAGTTCCTGTAAAACATCATCTGGCGACAATCCTTCATGTGCCAGCAATACCAGGCTGTGGAACCACAGGTCCGCAGTCTCGTAAATCAATTTATCACTGTCGCCTTCCTTTGCCGCCATCACCGTTTCGGTGGCTTCCTCGCCGATTTTTTTCAAAATCGCATCGAGGCCCTTGCCATACAAACTGGCGACGTAAGACGAATCAGCATCGGCGTTTTTACGCTGCTCAAGCACCTCTGCCAGTTGTTCTAGAATGTCGCTCATGGAAACGGAAGTATCGACAACTATAGCCGATTATTGGTAGATATCTTTCGGGTCTTTGACAACAGCCTCTACCTCGACCCAGTGATCACCCTCCAGGCGGCGATAAAAACAGCTTTCCCGCCCTGTATGACAGGCAATACCGCCCTTCTGTTCCACTTTTAACAGAATCACGTCTTCATCACAATCAAAGCGTATTTCCAGCACCTTCTGTGTATGCCCAGATTCTTCCCCCTTGTGCCACAGTTTCTGGCGTGAGCGCGACCAGTAAACGGCCTGTTTCTGCTCGGCCGTGCGCCTCAGCGCCTCGCGGTTCATCCACGCCAGCATCAGGATTTTGCCGCTGGCATGGTCCTGCGCGATCGCCGGCACCAGGCCATCGTCGTTAAAGCGAATTTCATCCAACCAGTCGTCTGACATGATACGTATAGTTTACTCGAGTGCGGGGTGTGTTTCAGCAACGGCGCCGGCAGGGGATTTCGCTGCGTTACAGCCTGACCTCGATGCCGCGTTCTGCCATGCGCTGCTTGGCTTCGTGCACGGTGTATTCACCGAAATGGAAGATGCTGGCTGCCAGCACCGCATCGGCCATACCTTCGAGCACGCCTTCAGCAAGGTGATCGAGGTTGCCGACACCACCCGAAGCAATCACCGGTATGGAAACGGCTTCGGCTATCGCGCGCGTCAACGGAATATCAAAACCTATCTTGGTGCCGTCACGGTCCATACTGGTCAGCAGAATTTCACCGGCGCCATAGTCGGCCATCTTCTTGGCCCATTCGATCGCATCCAGGCCGGTCGGCTTGCGTCCACCATGGGTGAAGATTTCCCAGCGAAGAGGTTCACCTTCTGCGCTCACCTGCTTGGCATCAATTGCGACCACGATGCACTGCGAGCCAACACGTTCGGAGACTTCCCTGACGAAATCAGGGTTGAACACAGCCGCGGTATTGATAGCGACTTTATCGGCACCGGCATTCAACATGGTGCGCACATCTTCAACCGTACGAATACCGCCTCCCACCGTTAATGGAATAAATACCTCTTCGGCCACGTGTTCAACAACATGCACCATGGTGTCACGATTGTCAGAACTGGCGGTGATGTCGAGGAATGTAATTTCATCGGCGCCTTCCTGATCATAACGGCGTGCGACCTCGACCGGATCACCGGCATCGCGGATATCGACAAACTGCACGCCCTTGACGACGCGGCCATTGTCAACATCAAGACAGGGGATAATGCGCTTAGCGAGTGACACGGTTAGTAGGAGTAACTGGGTGCTTTACTGTGCTGATCCAGCCATGCCTGGCATTCTGCAAGATCGATTGTACCCTCATAAATTGCACGGCCGGTGATCGCACCGATGATACCTTCATCGGCTACTTCATTCAGTGCCTTGATATCATCCATCGTACTGATACCGCCGGATGCAATTACCGGAATGTTTATTGACTGTGCAAGCTTGACGGTCGCTTCAATGTTTACACCCTGCATCATGCCATCACGTGATATATCGGTATACACAATGGCTTCAACACCATCATTTTCGAAGCGCTGCGCCATATCAATAACATCATGCCTGGACACTTTGGACCAGCCATCAACCGCAACCTTGCCGTCTTTGGCATCGAGACCAACGATAATACGGTTTGGAAATTCGGCACATACTTCATTAATGAAGTGCGGATCGGTAACTGCCTTGGTACCGATAATGACATAGTGTACGCCGGCATCGAGATAAGCCACGATGGTTTCTTCATCAC